>JAGTUV010000169.1 GCA_018224305.1 Gemmatimonadota bacterium | reverse complement strand
CGAGGTGGCGCTGCCACGGCAGGGAAGGGACCGGGCCGCAGTTCGCTACGCCGATCTGCCGCAGCACCCGGGCAGCGAGAGGGACCTGGCTCTGCTCGTTGCCGCGGGACAGCCGGCAGCCGTCGTCGAGGGCGCTATTCGCAATGCGGCCGGTCCTCTGCTCGAGTCGGTCGATCCCTTCGATGTGTACGCCGGCGCCGGCCTGCCGCAGAACATGCGCAGCATTGCGTTCCGGCTCCGCTTCCGTGCGTCGGACCGGACACTGACCGACGCCGAGGTCGACGCAGCGATCCGCAACGTTCTCGTTCGACTCAACGAAGACCTGGGAGTTCAGCAGCGTGCGTAAGACCCGAGACACAGTGCCGGAGCTGGATCGTCTCGAACTGACGATCCGGCGGCTGATCGAGTCGCATGAATCATGGCAGAAGCGTGCAGCCGCTGCCGAGTCGCGCGTGCGGGATCTCGAGACCGCGATGCAGGACGTGTCCGCCGGTCGCCTCGACCCGGTCGCCCTGGCAGAGACCGTCCGGACACTCGAGCAGCGCAACGAGTCGCTCGCCCAACGGCTGACGCTCGCCCGCGAGGCGACGGATCGCATGCTGGCACGCCTTCAGTTCACTGCGGAGGAACGTTGACCAAGGCTCCCGAGCGCACCGTCGTGACCGTGGAGATCGCGGGCGAGGAGTACAACATCCGGGCGCTCGCGAGCCCTGAGTATACGAAGGACTGTGCGTCCTACGTCGATCGCACGCTCTCGGAGATCATGAGGCAGGGTACGATGCTCCAGGCTCACAAGGGTGCGATCCTCGCCGCGCTCGCACTGGCGGACGAACTGTTCCAGACGCGAGCCCAGCTCGATGCGCTGCGTACCGAAGTCGGGACCCGCTCGGATGCTCTCGCCAGCGCCATCGAGCACCGCCTCGACCCCTCCGACCTTGCGGGCGATTCCTGAACGCGGCTACTTTGCCCGTCGCCGCGGCCCCTGTTGCCGCATAACTTCCGGTATCAGTACAAGTTGCCTACCCCGGGCGCTCCCGGCGCCCTTCTGGAGAGATCATGGAGACTCCTTTGCTGATCGGCGCCGTCGCGATCGGCTCCGCTCTGCTTGGCGTGCTGCTCGGTTCCTGGATCCTGCAAAGACGCGCGCTGCGGCGCAGGCTGGACGCGGAATCCCAGGCTGGCCGCATCCTCGAGGCGGCCAATGCTGACGTCGAGCGGATCCACCACGCCGCCGAACTCGCCGGCCGTGAGGAGGCGTATCGCGCCAAGCAGGAATGGGAACGCGAAGAGGCGAGGCGTCGCGAGGAACTCGATCGGGCCGAGGGCCGGATCGAGGAGCGCCGCAACTCACTGGACCGCAAGTACGACCTGCTGGTCGAGAAGGATCGGCAGGGCGAGGAGCGGCAGAAGGAACTCGAAGCGCGCATGTCCGACCTGGAGAAGCAGCGCGGCGAGGCAGCACGGCTGGAGCAGGAAGCACAGGCTCGCATCGAGGCACTCGGCGGCATGTCGCGTGACGAAGCGAAGAAGATGCTCGTGCAGCAGATGGAAGAGCATGCCCGCGCTCAGGCAGCCAACACCATCCGTGAAATCCGTGAGACAGCCCGTCGTGAGGCCGAACGTGAGGCGACGAATATCCTCGCGCTCGCGATCCAGCGAATTGCCGCAGATCACACCGCCGAGAGCACGGTCTCCGTCGTCAGCCTGCCGTCCGACGAGATGAAGGGTCGGATTATCGGTCGTGAGGGGCGCAACATCCGCGCGTTCGAGCAGGCGACCGGGATCGACGTCATCATTGATGACACGCCCGAAGCCGTCATCCTGTCGGGATTCGATCCCGTGCGTCGAGAGACTGCGCGTATCGCGCTCGAGAAGCTGGTGGTGGATGGGCGTATCCATCCGGGCCGGATCGAGGAAGTCGTCGTGAAGGCGCGCAAGGAGGTCGAGGACTCCATGCTCCAGGCGGCCGAGGAGGTCTGCTATGAGCTGGGCGTTCACGGCATCCACCCGGAGGTCATGAAGGTCCTCGGCCGGCTCCGCTACCGCACTTCGTACGGCCAGAACCAGCTGCTGCATGCGAAGGAGGTTGCACTCGTCGCAGGCAACATGGCTGCGGAGATGAAGCTCGATGCGACGATGACCAAACGCATGGCGCTGCTGCATGATGTCGGCAAGGGGCTCACGCACGAGCACGAAGGCACACACGTCGAACTCGGCTGGAACCTCTGCAAGAAATTCAATGAGCCGGACCAGGTGCTGAACGCCATCAAGGCGCACCACGACGAGGAGCCGCACCGCTACGCAGAGACGTTCCTCGTGACGGCCGGCGATGCGGTGAGCGGCGCGCGGCCGGGTGCCCGCCGCGAGATGTTCGAGACGTACGTGAAGCGTCTCGAAAAGCTCGAGGAGATCGCGACCAGCTTCACCGGTGTCGAGCGCTGCTTCGCGATCCAGGCTGGCCGGGAGGTTCGCGTCATGGTGAACCCGGAGGACATCAGCGACAGCTCGATGTCCGAGCTGAGTGATCAGATCGCACGCCGGCTCGAGGACGAACTTCAGTATCCCGGGCAGATCAAGGTGATCGTGATCCGGGAGACGCGCGCTGTCGACTTCGCGCGCTGAACGCGAACTGCACCGGGACCGGGCGGGGGCATGCCCGGCGCTCATTGAGGGAATGGATGGCAAAGATCATCAGCGGGCAGGAACTGAGCGAGACCATGCGCTCGGAGATCGCATCGGATGCGGCGGAGTTTCACTCGGAGAGCGGCATGGCGCCCGGCCTGGCCGTCGTGCTCGTGGGCGCAGATCCGGCGAGTGAGGTCTACGTCCGCATGAAGGGCAAGGCCGCCGACAAGGCCGGCTTCGTCTCGCGACAGGTCACGCTGCCGCCGGAAACGCCGGAGGATGAGCTGCTCGGCGTCGTGGCAGGTCTCAACGCGGACCCATCCATCCACGGTATCCTCGTTCAGCTGCCACTGCCGAAGCACATCGATTCGGCGCGCGTTCTGCTCGCAATCGATCCGGACAAGGACGTGGATGGCTTTCATCCGATGAATGCCGGCCGGCTCGCTGTCGGCGACGAGAGCGTGCTCGCACCGTGCACGCCGGCCGGCATCATAGAGATGCTCATGCGTTCCGGCTACGATCCATCGGGTCGTCACGTCGTCGTCGTGGGCCGCTCCAACATCGTGGGCAAGCCCGTTGCGCTGCTGCTGCTGCGCAAGGGCCGCGGCGGCAACGCGACCGTCACCATCGCACACAGCCGGACGAAGGACCTCGGCGCGATCACACGGCAGGCCGACATCCTGATCGCGGCGGTCGGCCGCGCGAACCTCATTACGGGAGACATGGTAAAGCCCGGCGCAGTGGTAATCGACGTGGGCGTCAACCGTGTCGATGACCCTGCGTCGTCGAAGGGGTACCGCCTGGTGGGCGATGTCGCGTTCGACGAGGTCGCCGAGGTCGCCGAGGCCATCACGCCGGTGCCGGGCGGGGTCGGCCCGATGACCATCACAATGCTGCTGCGCAACACGGTTGATGCAGCCCGGCGGCTGCATGCCGCGGACGCTGCGCGCGGCGCGTTCGCAGACTGACGTGCAGGAGTCGTTCGACTTCGACGCTGCACGCACGCGCAGGCAACGCGAAGATCCGATCACGCTCGGCGTGGCAGCCCTCAACGCCCGCGTTCGCCAGATGCTCGAGGCACGCGTCCCGCCGCTCTGGGTCGAGGGCGAGATATCCGGCTGGAAACGCTATGCCTCCGGTCACCGCTACTTCTGTCTGAAGGACGCCGACGCCCAGATCAATGCCGTGCTGTTCCGCTCCGACGCGCAGCGCCTGCCGGCGGAGCCGGAAGAGGGCATGCACGTGCGCGTGTTCGGGTCCGTCACGCTGTATGACAAGCGCGGCGACTATCAGCTCGTCGCGCGACGGGTCGAGGCGACGGGTGATGGCGGCCTCTGGCGTCTTGCGTTCGAGAAGCTGCGCGCCAGGCTCGACGGCGAAGGGCTGCTCGATCCCGCACGCAAGCGCTCCCTCCCGCTGCACCCGCGCACCGTAGGTATCGTCACGTCGCCAGTCGGCGCGGCCCTGCACGACATCCTGCACGTGATCGAGCGGCGGGCACCCTGGACACGCGTGATCCTGTCGCCCGCACGCGTGCAGGGTGACGGCGCAGCGCTCGATGTCGCGCGCGCGATCGAGCTGTTCGAACGCAGCGGCATCGCGATCGACGTGCTTATCGTGGGCCGGGGCGGCGGATCGATCGAGGACCTGTGGGCATTCAACGAGGAGCCGGTGGCGCGCGCGATCGCGGCGTGCCCCGTGCCGGTCATCAGTGCAGTCGGACATGAGGTCGATGTGACGATAGCCGATCTCGTCGCCGACCTGCGCGCACCGACCCCCTCCGCCGCGGCCGAGTATGCCGTTCCCGATGGCAGTGCGCTGCGGGATGAACTTGCAGCCGCTCGCATGCGCCTCGCACGCACGCTCCGCAGGTTCGCCGTGCGACGCCGCGAGCAGCTGGACGTATCCCGCGAACGGCTGGACCGACGCATGCACCGTCTCGTCGAGAAGCGGCATGAAGAGATCCACATGGCGCGCGAGCGCCTCGACAGGCGGGTGCACCGGATCATCGAGAAGCGCCGTGCAGTGATCGCCCAGCTCGCCGCGCGCATCGACGCTCTCTCACCGCTGCAGTCGCTCGCACGCGGGTACGCAGTACCGCTCGACGACCACGGTCGGATTCTACGCCGCACGGCGGAATTCACGGTTGGTGATCCGTTCCACCTTCGCGTCGCGGATGGCACGATCGCCGCCCGCACGGAACGCACGGAACGCGCGCAACGCACGGAAGAAGAGCAGTCATGAGCACCCCCGAAGGAAACGTTGAGGAGATGCCGCTCGGAGCGCGCATCCACCGCCTTCAGCGGATTGCCGCTGACCTGGATCGCGAGGATATCGAGCTGGAGGATGCCATGCGCCTCTTCGAGGAGGGTGTCGCTCATCTGCGCGTGGCGGAATCACTGGTAAAGGATGCGGAGCTGCGTATTGAGCGGCTGCTCGAGGACAGCGACGGCATCCGCACCGAAAAGCTGACGCCTGGCGAGTGACGGTGAGCACTGCGAGCCCCGTGCGAATGGACGGTGAGCTCCGCGCCGAGATCGATGCCGCGCTCGCCGTCATCGTGGGCGGGATGTCATCGGAGGATCCGGTGACGGCAGGCATGCGCTATGCCCTCGAAGCGGGCGGCAAGCGGCTGCGACCGGTTCTCTGCCTGGCTGCCATGGACGCTGCGGGCGGTGCGCCCGGACCGCGGGCTGCTCGAGTCCGTGCCGCATGTTCGCTGGAACTGATTCATACCTACTCGCTCGTGCACGACGATTTGCCATGCATGGATGACGATGACCTGCGCCGCGGGCAGCCCACCACGCATCGCGTATTCGGCTCGCGTGTGGCCATGATCGCCGGGTTCGCTCTGATCCCGCAGGCCTGCCGCCTGCTCGACGAAAGTGCCACGCAGATGGGAGTGCCCACGGAACGAAGGGTGGGCGCCGTGCGCGAACTGTGTCAGGCCGCCGGTGCGGCCGGCATGGTCGGCGGCCAGCAGCTGGATCTCGAATCCGAGGGAACCGCTGCGGTCCCGGAAGCACTGCGACGCATTCATTCGATGAAGACCGGTGCGCTCTTTCGCGGGTCGCTGCGCATTGGCGGCATGCTGGCGGGCGCTGCCGCCCCCGTCGTCGACGCGCTCGGTGCCTTTGGCGAGCACCTCGGCATGGCGTTCCAGATCACGGACGACGTCCTGGATGTCACGATGGACTCCACCGCACTCGGGAAAACGGCGGGCAAGGACCGCAATGCCGACAAAGCGACGTATGCCGCGCGGCTCGGTGTTGCGGGCGCACGCAGTGCCGCGGCGGCGGAAGTGGAGGCGGCGCTGGCCCGGCTGGAGGAGGCGGGCGTGAAAAGCTCTGTGCTGGAAGGGCTGGCCCGATTCGCCGCCGACCGGAATCGGTGATAGATTCAGGGGTAACGAAGCCTTGGGAGGAGTCTTGTCTCTACTCGATCGGATACTGTCGCCCGCTGACCTGCGCGCGCTCTCGGAAGAGGAACTGCCGCAGGTCGCGCAGGATATCCGGGACCGCATGGTCGATGTCGTCAGCAAGGTCGGCGGCCATTTCGCGCCCGGCCTGGGCGTCGTCGAACTCACCATCGCCCTTCATTACATCTTCGATACTCCGCGCGACAAGGTGATCTGGGACGTCGGCCACCAGGGCTATCCTCACAAGATCCTGACGGGCCGCAGCGAACAGTTCGCCAACATCAGACAGAAGGGCGGGCCGTCCGGTTTCCTGTCGCGGAAGGAATCGGAGTACGACGTGTTCGGCGCGGGTCACGCTGCCACCTCCATCTCCGCCGGTCTGGGGATAGCCGCCGCGCGCGACCTGAAGGGCGAAACGTTCGAAGTTGTCGCGGTCATCGGCGATGGTGCTCTCACCTGCGGCATGGCGTACGAGGCGCTCAACAACGCCGGACATACGGATCGCGATCTCATCGTCATCCTGAACGACAACGAGATGTCCATCTCGCCGAACGTAGGCGCGATCCACAAGTATCTGACGCGCGTCGTCACGAACCCGGTCTACAACCGCGTTCGCGAGGAGGTGAAGCACATCATGAACCGCACGGGCGCGATCGGCGACGTCATGCAGTCCGTTGCGCTCAAGATGGAGGAGATGGGCAAGACGCTGCTGACACCGGGCATCCTTTTCGAGGAGCTCGGATTCCGCTACGTCGGTCCCGTGGACGGTCACGATCTGCCCGCGCTGCTCGGCACGCTGCGCAACGTCCGTGAATGGGACGGCCCGCGCCTCGTTCACGTCGTCACCCGCAAGGGCAAGGGCTTTGCGCTCGCCGAGGAGAACCCGGTCGTATGGCACGGCGCCACGCCGTTCGACAAGATCAGCGGCGAAATGGCCAAGAAGAAGGGCGGCCTGCCCGGCTACACGAACGTCTTCGGCAAGGGTCTCGTCGAGCTGGGTGCGGTGCGTCCGGAGATGACGGTCATCACGGCCGCCATGCCCGGTGGCACGGGGACAGGGGCCTTCGGCGATGCGTACCCCGACCGTTACTTCGATGTCGGCATCGCCGAGGGTCACGGCGTCACGTTCGCCGCCGGCCTCGCGACCGAGGGCATCGTACCGGTCGTTGCGATCTACTCCACGTTCCTCCAGCGCGCATACGATTCGATCATCCACGACGTGGCCATCCAGAATCTGCCCGTGGTGTTCGCCATGGACCGCGCGGGACTGGTCGGCAACGATGGCCCCACGCACATGGGCCTCTATGACATTGCCTATCTGCTCGCCGTCCCGAACATGACCGTGATGGCTCCGAAGGACGGCGCCGAGATGCTGGCCCTGACGCGTCTGGCCGTCGAACGTGCCGATGGACCGTACTCGCTGCGCTATCCGCGGGACAGCGTGCCCGCGGCCGTGCCGGCGATGTCGGATATTCCACCGGTCGAGTACGGCACGTGGGAAGTGCTGCGGCGCGGCAGCGGGCTCGCTCTGCTCGCGACGGGTACCATGGTGCATCCCGCGCTGGACGCCGCACAGCGGCTGGAAGCGGAAGGCATCAATGCGACGGTCGTGAACTGCCGGTTCATCAAGCCTTTCGATGAGGCAACACTCGCGTGGGTCGTTGACAACCACACCGCGTTGTTGACAGTCGAGGAAGGCACGGTCATCAACGGCTTCGGCGCATCGCTGTCACGCCAGGTGGAGGCGGCCCGCCGGCAGCATCCGAACCTGCTCCTCGACGTTCTCGGTGTTCCGGATCGTATCTTCGATCATGCCACCCGCGCCGAGCAGCTCGCGGAAGCCGGCCTCGATGCGACAGGCATCGCCGCACGTGCACGCGAGCTCGCGGCGGCTGGAGTCGTGCCCGCAGCGCGGACGGCCTGATGGCAGCTGGCGGATTCCGCCGGATAGGCGTAGCCGGCCATCCGCGCCACGATTCGATCCGCCCGACCATCGAAGAGCTGCGGCGTACCGCAGACGAACACGGCGCAGAGATCCTCGTCGAGGACCGGCTCCAGGAGTTCGCTCCCGATGCTCCCGTTTTCGATCACGAGAACATCGATCTGCTGATTACGCTGGGCGGCGATGGCACCCTGCTGCGGGGAGCGCGTCTCGTCGCGCAATCGGGCACACCCGTCCTCGGCATCAATCTCGGACACCTCGGCTTTCTGACGTCCATGGCACTCGCCGATCTCTCGCTCGGGCTTCAGGCGCTGTTCCGCGGTGATTTCTGGCTCGACGTGCGTTCCACTCTCGACGTGCGTGTCACGGGTGCTGACGGCACGCACGGTGAATCCTTCATCGCCATCAACGATGCCGTCCTCCACAAGGGCGGGTTCGCCCGCGTGATCCGCCTCGCCGTGCATGTGGGGCCCGATCAGCACGAGGTCGGGACGTACACCGCAGATGGCATCATCCTGGCCACATCCACGGGCTCGACGGCGTACTCCCTCTCCGCTGGCGGTCCCATCGTCGATCCGAGCATGGACTGCATCCTGGCCACGCCCATCTGTCCGCACACGCTCGTCGTGCGACCTCTCGTGCTGCCCATGGACCTTCAGGTCACCGTGACACCACTGGCCGGCGTCGATGAGGTCATCCTCACGGTCGATGGTCAGGACGGTGCCGAGCTGCGCCCCGGCGATCACCTGGCCGTGCGCCGCGGCGAGCCCCGGCTCTCGCTCATTCGCCTCGCCGGCCAGAACTTCTTCTCCACGCTCCGGCGCAAGCTGCACTGGGGTCTGGAGCACTCCGATCGCGCCGGCTCCCGCTGAGCGGACCCGGAACCCGTTCTGCAGAACGGCGCGCCGTGTCATGGAGATGGCCCATCCCGGCATGTCAGTCCTGTCGGCGGGACACGCCCATGTTTTGATGAGCCGTTCTGCAGAACGGGTTCCAGGTCCGCGGTTGGCGCAACCACCCATTGAAGCGCCCCGTCCCCCTCTGATACCTTTCATGCATGCTCACTGAGCTGCGAATCCAGGACTTTGCGGTCATCGACCGGCTCGCCGTACGGCTGGGCCCGGGTCTGAACGCGCTGACCGGCGAGACCGGTGCGGGCAAGTCGATCATTGTCGGCGCACTGTCGCTCATCCTCGGTGAGCGTGCGTCGGCCGACGTAGTGCGCGCGGGCGCCGACCGTGCGATCGTCGAAGCCGTGTTCGATGTGAGCGGCATGGACGGGGTGCTGGCTCTGCTGGTCGAGCGGGGCATTGAGCCCGAGGACGGCCTGCTCATCATACGACGGGAGATCGGTGCGGCGGGCCGCGGACGTGCGTGGGTGAACGGTGCTGCGTCCACGGTGTCCCTGCTCGCGGAGCTCGGTGCCCATCTGGTCGACCTCCACGGTCAGCATGAGCATCAGTCCCTCCTGCACGCCGCGCAGCAGCGCTCGCTGCTCGATGCGTACTCGGATGCTGCCGATCTCGCGCGCGCGGTACGCGACCAGCACGACCGCCTGAAGGAGGCACGCTCGCGTCTGGTCGATCTCGACTCGCGCATGCGCACCGCGGAGCAGCGCTCGGACTTCCTCCGGTTTCAACTCGAGGAAATCGATCGCGCGAAAATCCGCCCGGGTGAGGAGGACGAACTCGAGTTGGAGGCGAACCGGCTGTCGCACGCCAGTGAGCTGGCCAGTCTCGCCGAGTCGCTGCACGTCGAGCTGTATGCCGGCGAGCGTGCGCTGAGCGGGCGACTCGCCGAAGTACGGCGCACGCTGGAGCATCTCTCGCGTATCGATCCGGCGCTCCAGCAATGGCGCGAGACGGTCGAGAGCGCGCTGTTCGGCCTCGAGGAGATGGGCCGCGTGATGGGTGAGTATTCTTCTACTATCGAACACGATCCCGCCAGGCTCGACGACCTGCGGCGCAGGCAGGACATGCTGTTCCGCTTGAAACGCAAGTACGGTCCCGATCTGGACGACGTGATTCGTACGGCTGCGGATGCTCGTGCGGAACTGGAGGCTCTGGAGAATTCGGTGCTCGATCGCGAGTCGATCGAGCGTGAGATCGCCGACGCACAGAGCGCCCTGGATGCTGCTGCGGCGCGACTCACGGCAGCGCGCACGAAAGGCGCGAAGCGGCTGGCCGGTGCGATCGCTGCGGTTCTGCCGGACCTCGGCATGACCGGCGCGCGCTTTCGCATCGAGCTCACACCGCTGGACACGGCCGGTGCGCATGGCGCCGAAGATGTCGAGTTCCT
>JAGTUV010000168.1 GCA_018224305.1 Gemmatimonadota bacterium | reverse complement strand
GCGTGCGGGTTATTTCGAGAACAACCTCTTCCTGCATCCGGACCTCCGTTTCCGTATGCAGTTCCCGCAGGGCTGGCGCACACAGAACCTCGCACAGTCCGTGACGGCGGTCAGTTCGGAGCAGGACGCCATCATACAGCTTACGCTCGCGCAGGGTAACGAGACCCAGGCCGCCAACCAGTTCTTCGGTCAGCAGGGCCTCGCCTCGAGTCAGGTCGGCCGGACGACCATCAACGGATTCCCTGCCGTGACCGGCTACTTCCAGGCGCAGACGCAGGATGGGACCATTGGCGGAGTAGCGGCATTCATCGCGTTCGAGAATCGGACCTACCAGATCCTGGCGTACACGCCGGCGCAGCTGCTACAGCGCTACGACCAGCTGTTCCGCGGCGCGATTGGTTCGTTCGATCGGCTCACGGATCAGCGGGCGCTGAACCGCCAGCCGGACCGCATCTCGGTCGTTCGGCCCTCACGCGCGATGACGCTCACCCAGTTCAACAGCCAGTACCCGTCGAGCATCGGGATCGATGAACTCGCGCTCATCAACCAGCTCGAGGGCCCGAACGCGCGCATTCCCGCGAACACGCCGATCAAGCGCATCGTCGCGGGCAACTAGTGTGGTGCTGGTCGGAGGTCCGAATGGTGACTGACCATACGGGCCTCCGAACAGGGCTGGCGTTTCAACGCACGGACTTCCTGAACCGCGCGGTGGCACCGGCGAGAACGAGCACGGCCATGGTGGTGAGAACCGCGAGCGGTTCTGCGATCTCTGCGAATCCATGACCCTTCAGGAATATGCCTCGCACGATTTCCAGAAAATGCCGCAGCGGGTTGAGCAGTGTGAGCGACTGAAACAGCGGCGGCATGGTATCGACGGGGTACATGAAACCGGACAGGATCACCACGGGCAGGAACAGCAGGAACATCCCCATGAATGCCTCCTGCTGCGTGCGTGAGACCGTGGAGATGAAGAGGCCGAGCCCGAGGCTTGCCAGGATATAGACGAACGACGCCAGCACCAGGGCCGGCACGCTGCCCCGCAGCGGAATGTCGAACCACAGCAGCGCAACGGCGCAGATGATCGCCAGATCGATGAGCGCGATGACAGCCACCGGAATGGTCTTGCCGAGGATCAGCTCTCCTGCACTCAACGGACTGACCAGCAGCTGTTCCAGGGTCCCGAGTTCCCGCTCCCTGACCACGGCGAGCGCGGTCAGCAGCAGACACATCAGCATCAGCAGCACGCCGATGATGGCCGGCACGTTGTAGACGCGACTCGTCAGGTCCGGATTGAACCATGCGCGAGCCCGCAGGTCCACGCCGCCGCCAGGTTCGCGCCCCCACCCCGCCGCCTGCCGGACCCCGAACTCCTGTACGATGCGACTCGCATAGCCCTGCGCTACCGTCGCGGTGTTCGAACTGGTACCGTCGATCAGCACCTGAACCCGCGCGCCGCGTCCCGCCGCCAGGTCGCGTGCGAAACCAAACGGGATCTCCAGGCCCACAACGGCCCGCCCGCCGTCGAGCGCGGCGGCGATGTCTGCAGGCCGGTCCGAGCGGCCGATGATTCGGAAGTAACCACCCGCCGTGAACGCTTCCTGCAGCCCGCGGGACTCCGCCGTCCGGTCATGGTCGACGACGAACGTCCGGATATCATGCACGTCCGTCGTTACTGCATAGCCGAACAGCAGAAGCTGTATGATCGGCGCCGCGAACACCACACGTTTTGTCTTCGGATCCCGCAGCAGCTGACGCAGTTCCTTGCGCACGAGTGAGCGGACGCGACGCAGGGACTGCGCGAAGCTCGACGATGCGCCCATCATGCTTCAATCCTCTTGCGGAACGCGGCCGTGGCGAGTGCAATGCCGACGGTTGCGAACGCCACCATCGATATGCCCTGGATCCACAGAACATCAATGCCGACGCCCTTGAGGAATACGCCACGCGTCACGGCGATGTAGTACTTCGCCGGGACGATGTAGCTGACCGCCCTGAGCGCTGCAGGCATGCTCGCGATGTCGAACAGGAAGCCGGACAGCAGCAGTGCAGGCAGGTAGGTAGCCACCATGGCGACCTGCGTCGCCAGAACCTGTGACTTGAGCACTGCGGAGATGGCCATTCCGAGACCGAGCGCACCGAGCAGAAACAGCAGTGTCATTGCGGCAAGCAGGAGGATGCTGCCGCGGAGCGGAACACCAAAGATCAGCACGCCGGCCAGCACTGTGGTTGCGACATCGAACATGCCAATGCCGAGATACGGCAGCAGCTTGCCGAACACGACCTCCAGGCGGTGCACCGGCGTGGCCGCGAGCTGTTCCATGGTGCCGCGCTCCCACTCACGCGCAATTGTGAGGGCGGTGAGCATGGCCGCTATGATGGACATCACCACCGCGATCAGGCCCGGCACGATCATGTTGCTGCTCTCGAGCGTCGGGTTGTACCACACCCGCGTTTCCGCCGTGGCCGGGGCCTCGATGCTCCGCCCCTGCAGCAGGACATCACGCGAGTAGCCGGCCGCGATTGCACTGCTGTAGTTCAGCGCGACTGTTGCCGTGTTTGCGTCGCTCCCATCGAGCAGCAGCTGTATCGCGGCCGGCCGGCCGGCAGCAAGATCACGCGTGAAGCCCGGCGGAATGGTCAGGGCTCCGGTCACACGACCATGGACGAGAGCATCATCGATGTCGGATGCACGCTCCGGCCGGGACACGACTGTGAAGTACCCGCTCGCCTCGAACGCATCGATCAGATGGCGACTCCGAGCAGTGCGGTCCTGGTCCAGGACCGCGATGGGTATGTCCGTGATATCCCAACTGATGGCGTAGCCGAAGAATACGAGCATCAGCACGGGCATGCCGAAGGCGAGCACCATGCTCCGCGGATCGCGCCGCAGCTGGATCCACTCCTTGCGCGCCATTGCGAGAGTCCGTCGCGGCGACAGCATCAGCCTGCTACCGCTCCGCCCTCACTGCGCACCGTCGAGACGAAGACGTGCTCCAGGGACGGTGTGACCTGGGTGATACTCTCGACCGATCTGCCCGCAGCCACGAGCGTCTCACGCACCATGGTCACGGCCTGCGCCCCGGCATCCGCCACCACCACGTGCACGGCGCGACCGTACATGGACGCCTCGATCACGCCGCCCGCACGTGTCAGCGCCTCCACTGCGCGTGGTGCGTCATCCGTGATCACCTCGATGATCGCCTCCGTCATGGCGGAGCGCAGCGTCTGCGGCGCGCCCGCGGCAATGATGCGGCCGCGGTTCATCAGAATCAGGCGATTGCAGTACTCGGCTTCCTCCATGTAATGCGTGCTCACGAGCACGGTCGTCCCGGCCTGCGCCAGGTCATGGATCAGGTCCCAGAATCCGCGTCGTGCCACCGGATCCACACCGGACGTGGGCTCGTCGAGGAAGAGAATGAGTGGCTCGTGCAGCACGGCGCAGCCCAGCGCGAGACGCTGCTTGAACCCGAGCGGGAGCGTTCCGGTGACATGACGCTCGAAGCCTCGCAGGCCCGCCATCCCGAGCACCCACTCGCGACGTTGTGCGAAGCGCGCGCCAGTGACGTCGTACAGCCCCGCAAACAGCTGGATGTTCTCGTCAGCCGTCAAGTCGGGATAGAGAGAGAAGCTCTGCGACATGTAGCCGATGCGGGCACGCAGAGCCGCTGCATCGCGAGCGACATGGAATCCGGCAACCTGCGCATGCCCCGACGTCGGCCGGAGCAGACCGCAAAGCATCCGGATCGTCGTTGTCTTGCCGGCCCCGTTCGGTCCGAGGAAACCGAAGATTTCACCGCGTGCGACGTCGAACGTTGCGGAGTCGACGGCGACGAAATCATCGAATGTTCGTGTCAACTCATGCACCGCGATCGCGCTCATGACCCGTCACCACCGGGCTCGATGAATTGCACTTCGAGCAGAGACAGCGCACTCATGACGGTGCATGGACGAACTCTATGAATGCGTCCTCGAGCGATGGTCGCGCACTCGTGACGTCGTCGACGGAAGCGCCCCCATCGATGAGCATCCGCTCGAGTGACACGGCCGTGATGTCGGTACCGGTCACGGCGTGCACCACATCACCGAACAGCGTGGCGTGTCGCACACCACTGGTGTGGCGCAGCAGGTCGCGCAGGGCGCGAGGATCCGGACCACGCACGGCGAACAGACTGCCCTCGATATGATCCTGAATCACCCGCGGGGAGTCCAATCCGAGCAGGCGACCTTCATGCAGCATTGCCACCACGTCACAGCGCTCCGCCTCATCCATGTACGACGTCGTGACGATCACGGTCATGCCGTCCGCCACCATCTGATGCAGTATGAGCCACAGGTCGCGGCGCGAGATCGGATCGACGCCGAACGTCGGCTCATCGAGCAACAGCACGGCCGGCTGGTGAATGAGCGCGCACGAAAGCGAGAGCTTCTGCTTCATGCCGCCCGACAGCCGACCTGCCAGCCGGTCCTCGAAGTCGCCCAGCCGGGAGAAGCGGTACAGACGTTCCATCCGCGCGGGCAGTTCACCGCGGGGAACATCATACAGATCGGCGTAAAAGAGGATGTTCTCGCGGACCGTAAGATCCTGATACAGTCCGAAGCGCTGGGACATGTAGGCGATATGCGGCTTCACCCGCTCCGGTTCGCGCGCTACGCTCACGCCCAGCAGCACCGCGTCGCCCGCCGTCGGCGGTAGCACGCCGGCGAGCATGCGCAGCGTCGTGGTTTTGCCTGCACCGTCCGGCCCCACGATACCGAACAATTGTCCGCGTTCGACATCGAACGTCAGCGAGTCCACAGCCACCGTGCCCGCGAAACTGCGTGACAGCCCCTGCACGGACACAGCAGACATGTCACGTCCCCGCTATGAGCTGCACATCCGCGGGGACACCGGGCTTCAGCACCAGCGCGCGATCATTGGCTATCTGGACCTTGACCGCGTAGACCAGCTTCACACGCTCCTCCGTCGTCTGCACGTTGCGGGGAGTGAACTCCGCGTTCGTCGCGATGAACGTCACGCGTCCCTCGAAGCTGCGACTGCGGTCGCTGTCGCTTGATATCGCTGCGCGCTGACCGATACGAACGCGTCCGATATCATCTTCGCGCACGTATATCCGCACCCAGCGATCAGCTGTGTTCATTATCGTGAGCACGGGTGAACCAGGCGCCACTGCTTCACCCGGCTCGCGATGCCGCACGGACACCACGCCCGTAAACGGTGCGTGGATTACAGCATGAGATACGGCGGCGTCTGCCTGCGCCAGCATCGCCTGCGCAGCGCTGACCGCCGCACGCTGCGCTGCAATTCGCTCGGCTCGCGGGCCTCGCTGGACGAGCGCCGCCTGCTCGCTCACCTGACGGTGCTGCGCGCGCGCAATCGCATGCGCAGTCTCCGCCTGGTCCAGTGCCTGCCGGCTCACCGCACCGCCTTCGTGCAGCGGTCGCATGCGCAACACGAGGCGTTCGGCATCCTCCATCTGCTCGCGCGACGCCTGCTCCGCTGCCCGTGCCTGCGCCAGCTCCTCCGGACGCGCACCCTCCATCACTTCCGCCAGCTGAGCGCGGGCCACCTCCAGCTGGGCCGCCGCCGCCGCACGCCTCGCGTCCAGTTCCGATGTCTCGAGCCGCGCGAGCTCCGCACCCTGCTCCACGCGATCGCCTTCCACCGCACTCACCAACGAAAGCCTGCCGCCGACCTGGAAGCCCAGGTCCGCCTCCGTCGACTCCACGGTGCCGGACGCACGGAGAACGTCATCAACCCTGTCGCCACGCAGCATGAACCACCACACACCCAGGACCGTCAGCAGCAGAGCCGCCGCCACCGCCGCGACCACACGCTTCCTCCGCACGGCCGTACCCGTCCCGCTGTTCATTCGACCCCTCCCGCCCCCAACCCGGATTCCACAAATCGCCGCGCCGCCTGCACCACCGCCGCGTACGCCGCCGCATCCTTCATATCCACGCCACCCATCGATTCCAGTGCCCGCCTCATCATCGAGAGGTG
>JAGTUV010000167.1 GCA_018224305.1 Gemmatimonadota bacterium | reverse complement strand
GTCCCGCACTGCCGGCGCGTCTTCAGGGTGGATCAGGTCGAAGGCACTGGTGCCGATGAGTTCGGAACCGATCCAGCCGAGCAGCCGTTCGACCGACGCGCTCTCGTACAGAATGGTTCCGTCAGGAGCCATGACGTTCATCTTGTCGTCCGAATGCGCGAGCAGGGACTCGTAGTACGCTTCGCGCTTTTCGATGGCACGGCGAGCCCGGACATGGTCCGTGACGTCCATCCCGTGTACTGCGATTCCGCACACTGCGCCGGCCGCCGAGTGCACTGGCTGGTAGACGAAGCTGATGAAGTGTTCCTTCACCCTGCCATCGACGTGGATCAGGACGGGCAACTCGGTAGCTGTGAAAGGCTCGCCCGTCTCGTAGACGCGATCCAGAATGACCATGATCCCCTGATCGACCAGCTCGGGCAGCACCTCACGAACGGTACGTCCCACCACGGCCTCACGACTCACGAGACGCAGATAGGCCGGGTTCGCCTGGACGAAGCGGTGCTCCGGTCCCGACAGCATGGTCATGAAGTTCGGCGCGAGTTCGAACATCTCCGCCAGGCCGGTGACCGGAACACCGTCGTCCTCGCATTTGTCGCCGATAGCACGCCCCACAACCCCGGCACTTCGCCTGTCGATCATTCGTACTCCTTCGGGCTGGTTAAGACGTTGCCACCACTAAAGATAGCAGTATGTCTCCGGGGACGGCAGTCGGGGAATTCCGGTGGCACGTTCGGGGGTACGCGGCGCGGGGTTTCGCGACAACATCGACCAGGGTGGCGAGTTGCCGCGTCGGCCGGTGATCAGGCCGCGGACGCGGCTTCCATTTGTGAGAGCAGTGCATGCGCCGCGGCGGTGAACTGCGTGACGTCCAGCCCGCGAGGATCGATCACGGCCTGCACCGCGGAGCCCTTGATGAACGCCACCACCACGGCGGAGAGCGCCTCTGCCGTCACGTTTTCAAAGCGGTGGGGCTCCGAGCGAAGCACCTCATCGACCATTGGCCGGAAGGCCTCACGGTACCGCGCGAGCTCCGCGCGCATCCGGGCGCGAATGCGCGGATGACGCGTTCCCATCAGCCAGAAATCGAAGAACAGATGGATCCTCGCCCGGTCACTCGTGATTCGCCGCATCTCCTGCTGGAGCAGCGCCATGAGACGCTGGAGCGGCGCTGAGATACCCGCGATTTCCGGCCCCACGATGAATGCCGCCGTGTCCGTGAACAAACGGTCGAGCAGGGCGACCAGCAGCTCTGCCTTCGACTTGAAATGAAAGTGGACGAGGCCGTGGCTCAGTCCGGCTTCCGACGCCACTCGCCGGATCGTCAGTCCTTCCAGACCGTGCCGGGTCGCTACGTCCATGGCCGCCGTCAGGATCTGATCCTGCCGATCCGCCTCCGCTGCCTTCTGTCCGGGCATAAACCCTCCATTGACCCGTTGTCCAATACCCGCTATCCTAGCTTCTATTGGACGGCGGGTCAACAGCCACGACCCGGCCGGGGACCGGCTCACCGAAGGAGGGCCCTCCCGTCGCAGGTCGCGGCTCCGACGTGACTGCGGCCGATGAGGGCCGGGGCGAATGCTGGTACCGAAGCTCCTGACCACACTGAAGTCATATGATCGCGAACAGTTCACTGCGGATCTCACTGCCGGAGTGATTGTCGGCATCGTTGCCCTCCCGCTGGCCATCGCCTTTGCCGTCGCGAGCGGAGTCACCCCGGACCGTGGCCTCTACACGGCGATCATTGCCGGCTTCCTCATCAGTGTGCTGGGGGGCTCGCGCGTGCAGATCGGCGGGCCGACCGGCGCGTTCGTCGTGATCGTGTACGGCATTGTCCAGCAGCACGGGATTGATGGGCTGATGATCGCCACGATCATGGCGGGGCTCATCCTTGTCGCGATGGGAGCCGCGCGCCTGGGCAGCGCGATCAAGTTCATACCGTACCCGCTGGTGACCGGCTTCACGAGCGGGATCGCCCTGATCATCTTTTCGAGTCAGGTGAAAGACCTGCTGGGCCTCCGCATGGGCGACGTTCCGGTGGAGTTTCTGGATAAGTGGCGGGCCTACGCAGAGCACCTGTCCAGCTTCAATCCGGCAGCAATAGGGGTTTCGGCACTCGCGCTCGCCATCATCCTGCTCTGGCCCCGCGTGAGCCGACGAATTCCGGGACCCTTCGTAGCCTTGATCGTCACAACGGTGCTAGTCCGGCTTCTCGGTCTCGATGTCGAGACCATCGCAAGCCGATTCGGGGCGATCTCTTCCTCGATCCCTGCCCCTTCACTTCCCCGCGTCGACCTGGCGACGGTCAGTGCGCTGATCGGCCCGGCGCTGACGATCGCCCTGCTTGCTGGAATCGAATCGCTTCTGTCGGCCGTTGTCGCCGATGGCATGATCGGCGGACGACATCGCTCGAACATGGAGCTGGTGGCCCAGGGCGTCGCGAACATCATAACGCCCCTGTTCGGTGGCATTCCAGCTACGGGTGCGATCGCGCGCACGGCAACGAACATCAGGAACGGCGGACGCACACCGGTGGCAGGAATCATTCACGCGGCCACGCTGCTCCTGATCACCCTCTTCTTCGGTCGATGGGCGGGGTACATCCCGTTCGCTGCTCTCGGCGCCATCCTGATCGTGGTAGCCTACCACATGAGCGAGTGGCGCGCGTTCAAGGATGAGTTCACGGCTCCCAGAAGTGACGCGCTGGTCATGCTCGTGACGTTCGTGCTGACGGTGGCCGTCGATCTGACGGTCGCGATTCAGGTCGGTATCGTGCTCGCGGCGCTGTTGTTCATGAAGCGTATGGCCGAAGTGACGAACGTGCAGGCGATCACCCGCGAACTGCAGGACAATGGCGACCTCTATGTTTCGGATTCGAACTCCGTACGGCGGCGGAACGTACCCGACGGCGTCGAGGTCTACGAGATCAATGGTCCGTTCTTCTTCGGAGCGGCGAAGGAGTTTACGGAGCGGTTGGAATCCGTGCTCGGCACACCGAAGGTGCTCATTGTACGCATGCGTAACGTGCCGGCGATCGACTCCACCGGGTTGCATGCGCTCGGCAACGTATGGAAACGCAGTCGTAGCGCCGGAACGCTGGTGCTGCTCGCCGACGTGCATACCCAGCCGATGATGGCGCTCGGCAGGTCGTATCTTCTGGACGAGATCGGCGACGAGAACATATTCGGTAACCTCGATGATGCCCTGAACCGTGCCCGCACACACCTCGGCCTGCCCGTCGAGCCGACGCCCGACTTCGCGGCACCGACCGTGTCACGCGAAGGAGCGCTCAGAGGACCGGCATGAACCTCATGACACTGACGGCCACGGCAGGTCGATGAGGTCGTCGACGCATCGCACCCTCGCCGGCGGCTCGAGCAGTGATCGAGTGGCGAGTACCGGAACATAAGCGTGTCCGAGCTGCAGGCGATGCTGGAAGAGAAGGACTTTCCGCAATCCGACCCTGCACCAAGGCGCGCACCACCTCACCCTGCCAGCTTCTCGAGCATGGTGCGCGCGTTCGCGTTGTTCGGGTCGAGCTCGAGCGACTTGCGATAGTTCTGAATTGCGAGCTCACGATCCCCGTTCACCATGTACGCCTCGCCAAGACTGTCGTAGGTGTTGGCGGATCCTGGAAACGCCGCCACGTTGGCCTTGAAGATCGCAACCGCGAGGGCGGTATCGCCCGTCCGCAGATAGTCGTAACCCATCGCGTTGACCGTGCCCTCGTCAACGGTGTGATCGGTGATCGCCTGTGACAGCGCGTCAGCGACCAGCCGCTCGGCCGCTGCGATCTGCTGCCGTTCGACAAGCGTCGTCGCTTCGGCCAATCGGCGCGTCATACCTTCCCGGCTGGCGGCGTCCCTGGCCACCCCGGCAGCGGCATATACGCGTGCGGCGGCTCTGGCCCTCAGCAGTGCACTGTCGAGGGCGGCCGCCGCGGCAACCACCACATCCGGCTTCACGCCGACGCCTTCCCAGTTCGTTCCGGTGACAGGGTTCACCGCGCGTCCGGTTGGAACGAACATCTCGAACCGTGTGCCCACAGACATCATGCCCCCCGGATTGGCGCCGCCGCCCGTGGTCTCGCCGATGATGGTTGCCCGGTCACGCGTTTGCATGTTGTAGGTGAACTCCTCGGCTCCGGAGAAAGTCGCGTTGCTGGTGATCACGAAGAGCGGAACGCGCGGCAGCCGACGCCCGGGCAGGTCGTCGAGTGTCCAGAACTCCTGCGTGCGATCGCCTCTGCGCCAATAGAGGCTGTTCAGATGTGTTCGCGTATCGAAAAAGTAGCTGCTGACCAGCTGAACCATATCGGGACTTCCACCATCGTTGTTGCGGAGGTCGATGATGATAGCATCCGAGTTGGATAACAGTTGCATCGCGGCGACTGCCATCTCGCGCGCCAATGAAGGCGGCGCGAAGTAGCGCAGATCGAGATATCCGATGTTGCCATCGAGATGCTCGACGCTCTCAAAGCCGAAGTTGCGGCTGCGCATGTCGCGTAACTGGCGCGCCGCCGCGGCACCGTGATCACGGTGCGCACTTCCATCCTGGAATGACCGCACGCGCACGCGCATGTGCCTGTCGTGATTGACGGCTTGCAGTTCTCTCGTCAACGCCTCGGCATACGTCCGCGCATCGACAATGTCATCGAAAGCGCCTGCCGCGAGCTTCGCCTTGAGATGCGCTCCGCTTTTCAGAGCAACATCAGGGAAGACATAGTTCTCGTTGAGCAGCTGCGCGATATGGTCGACGACCGAACGACGCTCGTTCGCGTCGAGGGTGGACGGGCGCGGATCCTGAGCGGACGCCGGGCGCGCCGAAACGGCGGCACCCAGCAGCAGGACGGCAAGAAAGGTGTGAACGTGAAGGAACCTCGCTCTATCGGTCACGGGTGCTCTCCGCTGAAAGTGATGGATCGGAAACGTACTCCCCGCCGGTGCCATGCACCGGACCGGCAACGCTGATCACGACATTCCCCTTCTTGCGACCAAGATCGACATAGCGGTGTGCGTCCGCGATCCGGTCGAGAGGGTAGCTGCGGTCGATGACCGGCCTGTACTCGCCCGCCTCGGCGAGTGCTGCGAGAAAGCGAAGGTCCTCAGCATTGCCGGACGTCGGGCCAGCAATGATCCTCATACGCGTGGTCAGCGCCGCCCACGGGATCTGCAGCATGTCCGGTAGTCCCCCCGCCACCACCAGCAGGCGTCCACTATCCTTCAGCGAAGCGCGCGCACGACCGAAGCCAACGGTGCCGGTCGTGTCCATGATGATGTCGTAACGTTCTGCACGGTCGGAGAAGTCTTCCTGCGTGTAGTCAATGGCGTCGGCGGACAGGGACCTCACCATTGGGACGTTGGCGGTGCTGCAGACGCCCGTGACCTCGGCGCCGAAATGCCGCGCCAGCTGGATGGCCGCAGTGCCAACGCCGCCGGACGCACCAACGACGAGGACGCGGTCCCCGCGTCTGATCCCGGCGCGACGCAGGAACACCAGCGCAGTCGTACCACCGAAGGAGATGGCCGCCGCCTCCTCGAACGTGAGATTGGCCGGCTTCAGCGCCACAGCGCCGTCGGCTGGCATGGTCCGGTATTCGGCATGACAGCCGCCGCCTGCGCCGCTGAACGCGAAGACCTCGTCGCCTGCACTGAACCCGGTCACCGCATCGCCCATGGACTCGACCTCGCCGGCGAGCTCCGTCCCGAGGATCGGCTGGCGCGGGCCGGACACGCCGAGCGCGAGCCGGCTCATCACCCCGAAGCCGGTCGGTACGTTCATCGTGCGGATACGCCAGTCGCCCGATGTGACCGTGGTCGCGCGCACCCTGATCAGGATCTCATTCTCCTTCGGAACCGGCTTTGGGACGTCTCTGATCTCCAGCACATCGGGTGAGCCGTACGCTGTGGCGAACACCGCTTTCATCTCGATCTCCATACAATTTCAGGGATATCGACAGGCCGGCAGCACCGGTGGACCTGCATTGCCGCCAGGGTAGTCTGCCTTACGCTGCAAGTTGACTCGGCGTCGTCATCCGTGCCACTGCCCGCCGGACCAGAGGCGCAACGATCGCGACTGTCGGGAACGCGATGGGCCACGTCGTCAGGCAGCTGCGGAGCCACTGAAGCGGCAGCCCG
>JAGTUV010000166.1 GCA_018224305.1 Gemmatimonadota bacterium | reverse complement strand
GCCGACCTCCTCGCCCGCAACGGCGACGACCGAGGCGCCGCGCTCTGTCGTCGGTTCGCCGATGACGTCGACGCCGCGCTCGCCTCGCTCGGTGACGAACGTCTGAAGGGCCCGGTTCACCCAGGAACCGGGCCCTTTGTGCCAGCCGACCGTAGGAAGGCCGTACGTCACCTCATAGCGCGGCGCATTGATCTTCCTTGTCACCCGCTATGTTGCCGCCGCCTGTCGGCGCGGGTCGATTCTCCTTGCATTGCAGGTTCTGGCTGATCCGATTGGACACGATGTCTACGCCGCCCTCGTTCTTGAACACCTGGAGGTTGGCCCTGACGTCGTTGTTCCTCACCACGAGTGCGAGACGATTCTCCTCGAGCTGGAGGTCGCCATCGATGATGTTGGCGCTGATCGAAGCGCTGCCGGCTTTCTTGAACTGAAGATTGCCACGCACCGTGTTCTCTTGTGCAACCAGCGAGGCGCCACCCTCCTCGATCTGGAGGTCGCCATCGATCGTCGTGGACTCGATATGAACGGCCGCACGCCGCTTGACCTGAATGTTGCCACCCACGAAGGTCTGCCCCGATGTCCGGATGGACGCCGCATCTTCCGCCTGAATGTTGCCCTCGATCTGCGCACCCTGTGCCTCCAGCGTCGCATCCGTCCGGACGAATACATTGCCCTGAACCCGCGTCCCGGCGAGGACGCATGTCGCTCCCCGAGGCACGTTGACGTTCTCCACGCTGATCGCGCCGAGCGTACCCCGGCAGCGCTCCGGACTGGTGGCTCCGGCTTCGTCCCTGCTCGCGAGATTCTGCGCCTCCTGACCCTCGCTCGGGCCGTTCATCTCCGAACACCCGGCGATCAGCACCGCCGCAAACATCGTCAGAACTGACCTGCCTGTCACTGGCTGCCCTGGCATGACTCACCTCCCATGACGTGCTGTGGGCCGCGATGCGTTCGCGGCACGAGCCAGCACTGTCGCAATGAGCAGTCCGGCCGGTCCGTCGGATGGTACGGGTACCCAAGTGCTTCTCCCGCAATCATATGGCGGCTTTCCGAATCATTCGGCTCATCCCGGCGATGTGTAACGAAACGGGACAGGGCGTGCTGTCCCGAGACGGGCGAGCTGTCGCGCGGGCTATGGCCGTCGTGGCGGGGTCTACTATCTTGCGGACACCGCGGCGGGGGAAGGTCCGCATGTCGGGTCAACGGTGCGCCAATCTCCGGAAAGCAATTTGACAGAGCTGCTCACCCTAACCGTGGTCGGTCCATCCGACGCGTTCGAGACGTGGTGGCCGGAACTCGCCGCCGGCGCGGATCTCATACTCGACAGGGCCCCCGACGCGGCTTCGGCGCGACCACTGGGTCGTGCGGTGGCGGTGGTGCTGTCGGCAGCCGGAACGGAGACGAAGGCGGTCGAGGCAACACTCGCCCTGCGCGCGGCAGGCGGGCCTGCTCCGGCCGTGGTGGGAGTGGAAGCGGATCACCGCCTCGCCGTGGGCGTGCTCCAGGCTGGCGCAGCGGAATACTTCTGTCTGCCGGCAGATCTCGAGGTACTGCGCGCGTGGGTACAGGCACGCGCTGATATGGCCCGGCAGGAGGAGCGGGCGGAGTCCGCGGCATCGGCGGCGGCGGCGCAGTATGATTTTTCGCGACTCATAGGCACAAGTCCCGATCTGGGCGCGGCGCTGCTGCGTGCGACACGCGTGATCCCGCGCCGCGACACAACCGTGCTCATCACAGGGGAAACGGGCACCGGCAAGGAGTTGCTCGCGCAGGCCATCCACTTCAACGGACCGCGGGCGAATGGCCCGTTCATGGAGGTGAACTGCGCGGCCCTGCCCGCCACGCTGCTCGAGAGCGAGCTGTTCGGATACGAGATGGGGGCGTTCACGGACGCGCGCGCGGCCAAGCCCGGCCTGATGGAGGCCGCGCAAGGCGGCACACTCTTCCTGGATGAGATCGGCGAGATCGCCGTGGACCTCCAGGTGAAGCTGTTGAAGGTGCTGGAGGACAGGCGTGTGCGACGCCTCGGCGGGCTGCGGACCATCGAGGTCGACATTCGCATCATCGCCGCGACCCATGTGGATCTGCCGGCAGCCGTGAAGTCCGGCCGCTTCCGCCAGGACCTCTTCTACCGCCTCAGCGTCCTGCCCATTCATCTGCCGCCTCTGCGCGAGAGAGGCGAAGACGTGTTGCGGCTGGCGGAGCATTTCCTGTCGGCGATCACCGCCGAATACGAAACACCCGGCCTCACTCTCACCCGCGAAGTGCGCGACGCCCTGATCGCTCACGACTGGCCGGGCAACGTGCGCGAGCTGCGCAACGCAATCGAGCGTGCCGTCCTGCTGGCGAGCGACGGCCTGCGCATTGAAGACCTGTTCGGCGAGCCAACCGCCCCGGTGCCTGCAACGGGTTCACTGCCGTTCCCAGCACCGCTTGACGTGATCGAGCGGGCTGCGGCCCAGGCCATGGTTCGCCATTTCGATGGCAACAAGAGCGCAGCCGCGGCGGCTCTCGGCATCAGCCGCATGCGTCTGTATCGACTCCTGGGGGCGGCGTGAGAGAGTGTTTCGAAACGAGGCGCGTGTGTCGCTTCGATACAGTGCTTTCGCGGAGGATCTGCACTCTGGAGCGGTACGAGCTCCGGCATGAAGCCTGCCCCTTCGTGCACGACTGTGACTGCCCCTGGTCACACATGGATGTGACTCCTGCTACGGAGGCTGGATGCGAACGCTGATCGTCCTGTCACTTGCCGCGCTGACCCTCGCCTGCGCTGACTCCACTGGTCCGGACGACGAGATCCGGCCCGAAGCGGAGCTCAATTTTCTTGTCTTCCCGGACTCGATCACGGCGCTGCTGCCGCGAGAGGTTTCGTTCTGGGCCAGGAAGGGCGTGGATCGCGAAGTCTCCCTCAGTCTCCCTGGTCCGAATGGCGACGACGAGTTTCTCGAGTTCGAGGTGCCGTCCAATTCGTTGCACCGCTATCCGGACGGCTCGCTCTTCGAGACTGGCGACTCCGTACTCATCACGATCACCATCGACCCTGCCAACCGGTTTCTCTTCACCTTCGAACCGGCGGGTCTGCAGTTCAATCCTGATGATCCCGCGGAACTGGAGATCGAGTTCGATGTGCTCGGCGGTGATCTGAATGGCGACGGCACCATCGACGCAAAGGATGCCGATCTACGATCGCGGCTCGACATGTGGAAACAGGCGCAGCCCGGCAGCGTGTGGACGCGCCAGCATGGCCGTCTATACATCGACCGTGACGAGATCGAGGCCGATGTCACCTCGTTCTCCGGATTCTGCATCGCTACCTGACTCCAGTGGCCCACCCTTCTGACGAGGAACGGACCGGCCTGCTGGGGCAGGCGCGCGCGCTGCTTGCCTCGGGCGACCCGCACGGAGTCGTCGGCGCGCTGGCAGGGCTGGCCCACGTCGAACTGATCACGGAGCCGGAGCTGGGCTATCTCCTCGCGAACGCGCTGCGGCGTACCGGCGATGCGGAGCGCGCGACCACCGTCGTGGAAGCGCTGGCCGGTCCGTGTGAGCGACGCGGGCGCGACCGACTATGGCGCGAACGTCTGAACCTCGAGGCTGCTCTCGCGTTCGATGCCGGGGCGCTCGATGTCGCACACACTGGCTGGTCCCAGCTCGTGGATACCGCGACGCGCGCCAACGACTCCGAACTGCTCCGGCGCGCGCACAACAATCTGGGCGTGGTGCACACGCTGCTCGGCGAGTGGGATGCGGCGCTGACGCACTATGGACGCGCACTTGCCGTGGCGCGACGGCTCGGCGATGTGCGCGGCATGGCGGAAGCTCACCAGAACCTCGGCATGGCTTACCGCGAACTGGATTTCGTGGTCGATGCGGACTCGCATTTCCGCTCAGCCATCGAGCTGGGTCGATCGAGCGGGTACGATGACATCGTGGGCAGGGCCGAGGAGGAGCGCGCGCTCGCGTGTCTCTTCGCCGGCGACACGGCTCGGGCGCTCGCGCTCGCAGCCCGGGCGTTGGAGCGCTTCCGGCATGCGCGTGAACCCCTCGGTGAGGCCGAGGCCGAACGCGTGCTGGGCATCATCGCACTGAGTGAGGGCCGACTCGATGATGCACTGAGTCACCTGAATCGTGCGCTCGGCACCGCGCAGAGCCTCGGCGCCGTGCTGCTCGAAGCTGAAACACTGGAGGCGCTGGCAGCACTCGCGTCGCTGAACCACGATGACGCCGCAGCCGGCGAATCCGCCGCACGCTCCGACGGCCTGTTCGAGGCAATGAACGCTTCTGCATGGGGTCGCCAGATCCGGCTCCGCATGCGCGAGGTCGCCGGACCCGGATAGACACGGCGTCGCCGGACGAGTCTCCAGCCGATCCGATGCGGCTGGAGATGTTCCACGCGGCCAGGACTTCTCCCTTCGGGGCGCCCGCCGGCGGATGCCACCTGGGGCACACGACCCGACTCGCCGTCCGCCCTTGACGCCTTCAGCCCTGCCAACTATTCTTCGTGTCTGTCCCGGAATATTGGGACTGGCTGTACCTCCGGTGGGAGCATTTACATTGCGGCAGCCTGCCGTGCGTTTACCACCGGGGTCGGTTACAGGCGAGGCGGGCTGAGACGTTCCGAGTGCAGCGTATGGACGCGCGACCCCCATTGGGTCTCGCGTGCTCGTGTCTGCTCCCCTCCCTTCGGCCACACACGGGCTCGCGCCCGCTTCGGCCAGCCGACCATCGACATATCCGGGCTACGGCTTCGCCCCGCATGCGCCGGGCGCGGCGCGCCGCGGGCAGTGGACGCGGGTTCGGTTACGAGTGCGACGCAGGGCGTCGCGAATACACGGGTGAACACCACCAAGGGGAATCATGGCCAAGGCGAAGTTTGAGCGGACCAAGCCGCATGTGAACGTGGGCACGATCGGACACGTCGACCACGGCAAGACGACGTTGACGGCGGCGATCACGCGGATCCAGGCGGCGAAGGGTCTGGCGGACTTTGTGTCATTCGACAACATCGACCGAGCGCCAGAGGAGCGGGAGCGCGGGATCACGATTGCGACGGCGCACGTGGAGTACCAGACGGAGAAGCGTCATTACGCGCACGTGGACTGTCCGGGCCACGCCGACTACGTGAAGAACATGATCACGGGTGCGGCGCAGATGGACGGCGGGATCCTGGTGGTATCGGCGGCGGACGGGCCGATGCCGCAGACGCGCGAGCACATTCTGCTGGCGCGGCAGGTGAACGTGCCGTTTCTGGTGGTGTTCCTGAACAAGATCGACATGGTGGACGATCCGGAACTGATCGAGCTGGTGGAGCTGGAAGTACGGGAGCTGCTGAGCGCGTACGACTTCCCGGGCGATGACATTCCGATCATCCATGGCAGCGGTCTGAAGGCGCTGGAGAGCGGGGATCCGGAGAGCGAGTGGGGCAAGCAGATCACGGCGCTGATGGACGCGGTCGACAGCTACATCCCGGAGCCGGTGCGAGACACGGACAAGCCGTTCCTGATGCCGGTCGAGGACGTGTTCTCGATCACGGGCCGCGGCACGGTGGCGACGGGGCGCATCGAGCGAGGCAAGGTGAAGGTGGGCGAGGAGATCGAGATGGTGGGTCTCGGCGCGGCGAAGAAGACGGTGGTGACGGGAGTGGAGATGTTCCGCAAGCTGCTCGATGAGGGCTTTGCGGGAGACAACGTGGGCCTGCTGCTGCGGGGTGTGGCGAAGGAGGAGATCGAGCGGGGCATGGTGCTGGCGAAGCCGGGCTCGATCAAGCCGCACACGAAGTTCAAGGCTGAGGTCTACGTACTGACGAAGGAAGAGGGCGGCCGACACACGCCGTTCTTCAAGGGGTACCGTACGCAGTTCTACTTCCGCACGACGGATGTGACGGGAGCGGTGGAGCTGCCGGAGGGAGTGGAGATGGTGATGCCGGGCGACAACATCCAGATGGAGATCGAGCTGATCATGCCGATCGCCATGGAGAAGGAGCTCCGGTTCGCGATCCGCGAAGGCGGCCGTACGGTCGGCGCCGGCGTCGTCACCGAAATTATACAGTAGGGTGAGGGTGTGGGTGAGGAGTTCCTCACCACCTCACCCCCACCCCCACCCACACCCTGCATTTAAGGAAGGGGAACGATGCCCCGCGACAAAGTGATTCTCGCCTGCACCGAGTGCCAGGAGAGGAACTATTTCACGACGAAGAATCGTCGTAAGCATCCGGAGCGGCAGGAGTGGAAGAAGCACTGCCCCCGATGCAACAGGCACACGCAGCACAAGGAAACGAAGTAGGCATGGCCGCGTTCATCACGCGTACTCGTGACTTCTTCGAAGAGGTCGTCGAAGAGCTGAAGAAGGTGACGTGGCCGGATATCGCGCAGCTGAAGAGCTCGACGATCGTCATCCTGATCTTCGTGCTCATCGTGTCGGCGATCATCTGGGTGATGGACTGGGCGGTCCGCATCGTCCTCAACGTCATCATGGGCCTGTTTACATGAGCACGACGACCGAGCCCCGCTGGTACGCGATCCAGACGTACTCTGGCCACGAGAACAAGGTCAAGCGTCTGATCGACATCCGGATCGCGGAGGAGGAGGGCGAGACTCCGGAAGAGAAGGGCATCCAGGAGGCGCTCGTTCCGACGCAGGACGTGGTGGAGATCAAGAACGGCAAGCGGGTGACGGTGACGCGGCGGCTGTATCCGGGATATGTGCTCGTAAAGCTGATCGCGGGGCAGCGCACCATGCACGTCATCAACAATATCCAGGGTGTGATCAAGTTCGTCGGTGCGGGCGTGGAGCCACAACCGCTGCACGAGGACGAGGTCAACAAGATCCTGGGTCTGGCGCCCGCCGAGGAGCAGGCCGAGGCACGTGAGGAGATCCCGTTCCGGGCCGGTCAGGTCGTGGAGGTCATGGAAGGGCCGTTCACGGACTTCACCGGCACGGTGCAGGAAGTCTATCACGACAAGGGCAAGGTCAAGGTGGAGGTCAGCCTGTTCGGTCGGCCGACCTCGGTGGAGCTCGACTACACGCAGCTCAAGGGATACTAGGCGGCACATGGCTAAGAAGGTCACAGGATTCGTCAAACTCCAGGTGCCCGCGGGTGCGGCCAACCCCGCGCCGCCGGTCGGCCCCGCGCTCGGTCAGCACGGTGTCAACATCATGGAGTTCTGCAAGCAGTTCAATGCGCGCACGCAGGGTCAGCCCGGGATGATCATCCCCGTCGAGATCACGGTCTTCGCGGATCGCAGCTTCACGTTCATCACGAAGACGCCGCCCGCGGCGATCCTTCTGAAGAAGGCGGCGAACGTGAAGAGTGGATCGGCGGCGTCACACCGTGACAAGATCGGCAAGGTCACGAAGTCGCAGGTCCGCGAGATCGCGGAACTGAAGATGCCGGACCTGAACGCGGCGAACGTCGAGTCGGCGATGCGCATGATCGAGGGAACGGCCCGTTCCATGGGCCTGACGGTGGTGGACTGATGCCCAGACACGGTAAGAAGTACGCGAAAGCGGCCACGCTCGCGCCGCGTCGGGAGACGCCGGCGGCCTCATCCACGGAAGCGGTGCAGATCGTAAAGGACGCGTCGTTTGCGAAGTTCGACGAATCCGTCGAGGTCGCAGTCCGTCTGGGAGTCGACCCCCGGCACGCCGATCAGGTGGTGCGCGGCACGGTCGTGCTGCCGCACGGTACCGGCAAGTCGGTGCGCGTGCTCGTCCTCGCACAGGGCGAGAAGGTGAAGGAAGGCGAAGAGGCGGGCGCGGATTACGCAGGACTCGAGTACGTCCAGAAGATCAAGGATGGCTGGCTCGATTTCGATGTGGCTGTCGCTACGCCGGACGTCATGGGCCAGGTCGGCCAGCTCGGTCGCGTCCTCGGACCCCGCGGCCTCATGCCGTCGCCCAAGGCCGGTACGGTCACGTTCGATGTCGGCAAGGCGGTGAAGGAGATCAAGGCGGGCAAGATCGAATTCCGTGTCGACAAGACGGGCAACCTGCACGCGCCGATCGGCCGCGTCTCGTTTCCGGTCGAGAATCTCCAGGCGAATCTCGACGCATTCATGGAAACGGTCGTGCGCGCGAAGCCGTCCGCGTCGAAGGGCATGTATATCCGGAGCGTGACGGTGTCCAGCACGATGGGCCCCGGTATCCGCATCGACCCGAACCTCTATCGTCGGGTGGGAGCACGATGACAATCCAGGAAAAGAAGCAGGCGGTCGTCGACGAGCTGAATGCGAAGCTCACCGGCGCGAACGCCTTCTACCTGACCGACTTCACGGGTCTGAACGTGAAGAGCATGACCGACCTGCGTCGTCGCCTGCGCAACGCCGGGGTCGAGTATCTGGTGGTGAAGAATACGCTCGCTGAGCGCGCGCTCACGGGCAGCGATCTGCCGGACATCGCGGAGTTCTTCAGGGGTCCCACCGCAGTTGTGATCGGACCGGGCGATCCGGTCGCACCCGCCAAGGTTCTGGCGGATTTTGCGAAGGAGCACGACAACAAGCCGGCCGTGAAGGCGGGTGTCGTGGAGCGGAAGGCGGTTACGCCGGCGCAGATCCAGGCGCTGGCCAGGCTGCCCCCGCGCGAGGTGCTCCTCGCCCAGCTGGCCGGTGCCCTCGAGGCGCCAATGGCTCAGCTCGCGTACGTCATGCAGGCGAAGCTGTACGAGATGGCAGGTCTACTGGACGCGCTGCGTACCTCGAAGGAAGCGTGAGCTTGCTCGACCGGGCGCATTATTCACCGATCCGTATCACAGGAAGAAGCGACAATGGCTAACAAGGAAGAGCTGCTCGACGCCATCGGCAACATGACCGTCATCGAGCTGTCGGAGTTCGTCGATGCGTTCAAGGAAAAGTTCGGCGTAACGGCCGTAATGGCGGCTCCGGCCGCAGGCGGCGCAGGCGCCGGTGCAGCTCCGGCCGCGGCCGTCGAGGAGCAGACGGAGTTCGACGTCGTTCTGACGGCGGCGGGCGCCAAGAAGATCCAGGTCATCAAGGTCGTGCGCGAGCTGACCAGCCTGGGCCTGAAGGAAGCCAAGGACCTCGTCGACAACCCGCCGAAGGCAGTCAAGGAGGGCGTGTCGAAGGAAGAGGCCGAGGCAGTCAAGGCGAAGCTCGAGGAGCAGGGCGCTTCCGTCGAGGTGAAGTAGGCCGCAGCGTCCGCGACGCATCGGCGCGCCGGGAGTTCCGGCGCACGATGCGGCGCGACACGCTTCAGGTCCTTACTTCAGCTCCGCGGGAGTGTATATGCTCGTAAAGAGCCGCACTGAAAATTCGTTTCAACATGACGTCCCCGCCGCCATCGGGCGGCCGGGGCTTTCTGCGCTTGTTTCCCGGGCCGCCCGCCCGTGGCAGCACGGCGCGGGCACCGTAGTGTGCCCGGCGCCCGGCGTCGCGTCCGGCCCCCGAGGCCCGAGGAGGGTTAACCATTTTGGCTAGCACGAGCAAGCCCGTTCTGAACGGCAACGCCGTCACTGGCAACGGCAAGGTCCCGGCAGTCAGCTTCAGCAAGCTGCCGTCGACCATGGCCATGCCGAACATGCTCGACGTGCAGGTGCGCGCGTTCCGCAGCCTGCTGCAGACCGACGCCGTCGCGCAGGAGCGCGAGGATGTGGGTCTCGAGCGTGTATTCACAGAGGTGTTCCCGATCACCGACGTGAACAACAAGTTCTCCCTCGAGTACGTCAACTACTCGCTCGGTGAGCCGAAGTACAGCGTCGAGGAGTGCATCGAGCGGGACATGACGTTCGCCGCTCCGCTCAAGGCGACGCTGCGACTCGTCGTCTGGGAGGAGAGCGAGGACAAGAACGAAGAGGAGCGCCGGCCGAAGGATATCATCGAGAAGGAGGTCTATCTCGGTGATCTCCCGCTGCTGACCGATCTCGGCACGTTCATCATCAACGGCTCCGAGCGCGTCATCGTCAGCCAGCT
>JAGTUV010000165.1 GCA_018224305.1 Gemmatimonadota bacterium | reverse complement strand
GGCCGGAGGAATCGACGGAACCCGACACGCCGCGCCCGGAATCACCGCCCGGTACGCCCGCTACGCCCGCTACGCCCGCTACGCCCGGTGAGCCCGGTGCGCCCAGTACGCCCGCTGCGCGGCGCAGCGCGTTGATCACACAGCCCCGCGTCCTCCTCGCGGTGGGTGTGCTGCTGCTGGTCGGTGCTGCCGGTCTGTACCTCTGGTCTGTCCGGCCGCGGCTGTCGGAGACGGCGGTGCGCGACGTGATCTATTCAACGATCCAGCGTGAGAGTCCGGCATCGTTCCTGATCACTGGCACGCTCGAGGTGACAGCCACGACGCGCGTGGCAAACACGCGTACACTGCTGCCGGGGGTCATGGGCATTGACCTTGGCACCACGTCCGCGACCGTGCGTGTGCCAGGCCGCGTGTCATACGGCTTCGATGTGCGGGAGATAACGCAGGACATGATCCGCGTGTTGCCGGGCGACACCATCGAGGTGACCGTGCCGGAGCCATCGGTGTTCTCGGTGGAGCCGAACCTGGTGCAGATGGAGGTCGAGACGCAGCGCGGATGGCTCCGTCTCTCGCAGGCCACCACGGACGATGTTCGCGGTCGCGCCATCCAGCTGGTGCAGCAGGCTCTGCGCGCGCAGGGCGAAGCGCATCTGCGCGATTCGTCCCAGCCCGGGATCAACACCGCCGACGCGATGTATGACATGCTGCGCCCGGCGCTGGTCGCCGCAGGCATCGATGACCCGATCATCCGATTCCGTATTGGACGCCTCCAACTCCAGCGAAGAGACTAGAACTGCACGTGAAGGATCTGATTCTCGTCGATTTCGACGACACGCTCGTGGACACGGGCCCGCGGTTCCAGAATGCGCGTCGCTCGCTGCTCGCGCTCATGCGCGATGCCGGGTTCGCGGATGACGGCGCCTATGACATGCTCTACAATCAGGTGGACCCCGGCATGCGCCAGAAGTACGGCCTGGGACCGCGCCGCATGGAGCCATTGTTCGTCGCAACGTACGAGCGGCTGTGCGACGTGCACGGCGTCGCGCGCGACGACGACATTGCAGCACGCTGTGCAGAGCTGGGTCGAGGAGTGTACGGTCCGCCACCCGCATTTGAGGGCGCGCTGGAGGCACTGCGCAGACTCACATCGCACCTGCCGACCGTCGTCTACACGCAGAGCGGGGATGTGCAGTACCAGCTCGAGTGCGTACGGGGTGCCGGCATCATCGACATCGTGCGCGAGGACCGCATCCACGTGCTGGACCGCAAGGATGCGGAGGTGTTCATGATGACGCTCCGCACGTATGGCGTACGGGATCCCGCGCACGCGTGGATGGTGGGCAACAGCATGCGCAGCGACATCAATCCAGCGCTCGAGGCCGGAGCCAACGCCATCCTGGTGGAGACCCCCGACCCCTGGGAGTACGACATGGTGGACCCGATATCCGATCACTTCCACCGCGTGCCGACGTTCCCGCACGCCGTGGACCTGTTGCTCTCATGAAGCGCCTGCTGCTGATCCCGGCGTGCGGTGTAATTGTTCTCGCGGCCGGTGCGTGTGACCGCCCGTCCTCTGAAGCTGCCATCGCTCAGGATTCTGTCGCCGGTCCGCTCCCGGCCGAATCCGCCGAGCCGATCCGCGAGGGTTGGAGCGAAGGAGAGAACATCCGATATCTGCGGGCCCACCGCGTCGACCTGACCGGCGACGGCAGCGACGAGGCCATCATCGCGAGCGCAGACGGAGCATCGTACGATTCGCTCGACGTCGCCATCACCATCCGAAGCGCTGGTGGCGACACGCTCTGGCACGAGGCGTGGCGCAGCCTGATGTATTTCAAGTACGATCCGATCGAGGGTAAGGCGGACACGACGGTGGAGCGGATCGTGCGGCGTCACGTGGAGCAGCTCGTTGCTCCTGACCGTATCACGACGACGGGCGGGCTGCCCGCAGAGCTGCAGCGGGGGGGTGACGCGCAAGCCGCGATGCGCGAAGCCGTTCGTTACCACCTCGCGGAGATCGACTATCGTCTGAGTTTCGACCTGGTGCCGTCCGCCCCGACCCCGCCGCGCGCGTTTGACCGTATCAGCGCGACCTCCATCCCGCCGGAGCGTTTCACAGTCGTGTTGAACGAGTTGAGGTCGAACCCGTCGTACATGTACTACGCGGGCGGCGAGGCGACATACGTCATTGCGTGGAGTGAGCGGGAGCGCGCGTTCGTGCGTATCTATTCCTGCTGCTAGCGGGGACAGTTTACTAGTTCAGGAGCCGGGCTCACCGGGCAGCGAGTCCGCGATGTGGGCGATTTCTTCCGCCTCACGCCAGGCGGCCTCCAATGACGCGAGTTCGCCCTCCAGCGCGTGTCGCTCGGCCTCGTCCTGAAGCGACATCTCCAGAGCCAGCGCATCCACCTTCGAGAGCCGCGGTCGGGACGGGTCGAGGAAGTCGAACGCGTCCCGATACTTCACCACCGGCAGCACCTCGCCACGGAACGTGCCAAGCACCTGGCGCAGGGAGTACGCAGGCTGGCGTTTCACAGCACCGCGGAACCGGTCGATGCGGACGATGGATGATCCCGCCTCCGCCGTATTGCGGGCGAACGCCTCAGCGCCGCCCGCGCTGCCGATGGCAACCAGCGCCCGTTCGACATCGGACTTCGTGGCGCCCCTGCGGTTGAAGTCGAGCATGGACCGCGTGACCACGCGACGCGCAGCATCACCGGTGATGCGCAGCGGCTCTTCGGGGTCGCGCGAGATGTCCCGCGCATGACGTCGCCGATTCCATTCGGACTGCATGACGAGCGGCGGCAGATCGACCGCGAGTTCACCGTTGTCCGATCGGCTCAGCACCGCGTGATGAAGGTGCCAGCGACGAACGATCACGTCCGCACCGTCCGCCGAGTCCGCGGGGATTCGGTGCACCACACGCCGTTTCAGCGCCTCGCCGCGCAGCACCGTTCCAAACTGTACTACGTTGAACAACCCGATCGGCAGACTGATGCCCGCGATCAGCGGCAGGCCCGCTACGAACGCAACACCCCCGGCGGCCAGCGCGCCGGTGACCGCAATGTTGCGATTGCGGCGGCTGACGAGCTGCGTTCCATAACGCCATGCCGCGATCTCGCCGGGGACCGCCTCCCCGACCCGGATGAGACGGGTGCCATCGCGCAGACGTGCCAGTCCGATGTTCTCGGAGTGCACCCGCGCGCTGGCATCCACGAACAGCCGCTCGGCATCCTCTACGGCTTCCCAGCGTTCTTCGATCGGGGCCAGGTTCCACCGACCGCAACGGGCGCAGACCGCCCAGAGGCGTCCGCGCAGCGCATCGAACGCGACCCGTGCGCCGACGGGAAACGTCTCAATGG
>JAGTUV010000164.1 GCA_018224305.1 Gemmatimonadota bacterium | reverse complement strand
TCGAGCCGACCTGGGTAATCGTTCTACCTTGTGCGTGGCCATGGGAGCTCTGCAGCGGACGCTTCTTCTTCTAACCGTGCTTGGTGCGGCAGGGACCGTTGCCTGTGCAGACCCTTTTTCCGAACCGTCCGTCGACGGACCCTCAGTCAGTGGCAACTGGAAGGGTGTCGCCCGTCTCGACACGATCCGTCTTCAGCTCGTTGATCTGGAGACTGACATCTACCAGCATTTCAGCGTTGGCGGCACCGGAACCTATGCGCAGACGGCGACGGGCAGCAGCTGGCCCCTCGATGTCTTGGGAACGATCGATGAGATCATGCTTACGAACGCGTCTCATGCCCCTCTCTTTTTCGACGTAAGCGCCGTAGAGGAAAACCGGCTGACTGGCATGCTGTTGGTGATGCTCAGGAATCCTAACGGAGAGCGGATAGTTCAAGACAGCATGCCATTTAGCATACTCCGGCAGCAATGAACGCGGCGCTTAGCGGACAAAGGAGATCGTTGTAGCCGACGAGCAGGCAGTGCGGGGCAGTAGTCTCAGGTACCGCCTATCATACCGGCAAGTGGAGGTGAGGATGTCGCGCCTGGTGCCAGTCGTACTCCTGCTCGGATCGATCTCCGGTTCGTCGTGTTCATCGCCCACAATCCTCGAGCGGCTTCGTGAGGAACCAGCCCACACACGCGGGACAATCACCGAGTACGATCCGAGCGCCGGAAGCACATTCCGCCTCGAGGAGCGTCCGGACCTGGATACCGGTGAGAAGTACATTGTCCGTATAGACTCAGGGACTGAGATTTTCCGCAAGACCGCCACTGGTGACACCGTACGCACTGACATCCGGGATATCAGGCCACAAATGGGCGCGGCGGTTTGGTTCGAAGGTCCGATAATGGAGTCATACCCTGCGCAGGGCGTCGCGAGGTACGTGCTTCTGGATGACTGGAGACAATGAACCCATCCGAACACCTGCCGGTTCTGTTTTCTCTGGATATCTCGGGAGAAGTGGCGATACGAAGGCTCAGTTCCTGGCTATGCTAATGGACCTCCTGCCTGAAGCACTCGCCCTTGGTGCCGTATTTGGTCAGGACCATCGACTGGGCATATTGCTGGCCGCCTATATTGGTGCCCAGAACCTGCCCGAGGGATTCAACGCTTTCCGGGAGATGACGACCGTCGGCATCAGATCTCATGTAGCACTCATGACCCTGCTGGCCGTCAGCCTGCTCGGCCCGGTTGCCGCATGCACTGGATACTTCTTCCTTCAGGATCAGGCAAAGGTGACTGCGAGCATAATGGCTTTCGCCGGAGGCGGCATAATGTATCTCATTTTTCAGGACGTTGCTCCGCAATCCAGGATGAGAAAACATTGGATACCCGCGCTGGGTGCAGTTCTGGGTTTCGCGGTCGGAATGATCGGGAAACAGTTGATCGACTGAAACAGCACGCCGCTGGCAACCCGGTGGCCTCCCGGAACTCGCTTCCTGACTGAGATCAGCGATTGAATCTCCTGGCCGTTCCCGGCCCCGCACCCGAACACGATCCCGCTCCCACTCCCGCATCCGTTGAACGAGCCCTCTCTGTCGCGTTGCACTGCAAGCGACGATATTGCCCCGGTGAATCTGACAGACCTCCTTGCACGCCTCGTCGCCATCGACTCCGTCAATCCGGTGCTCTCGCCGGGAGCGTCGGGCGAGCGGCCGATTACGGACTTCGTTGCATCCTGGCTGCGCGAACGCGGCGTGGAAGTCGACGAGATCGCATCCGATGGCGATGCCGATCGGCCGAGCCTGCTATGTCGCGTGCCGGGGACAGCGGCGCGGCGCAGTCTCCTGCTTTATGCTCACACGGATACCGTGGGCGTGGACGGCATGGACGCCCCGTTCGCGGCAACGGTGCGCGACGGTGTGCTGTACGGCCGCGGCGCGTGGGACATGAAGGGAAGTCTCGCGGTGATCATGCGCGTTGCCGCGGAAATCGCGGCACGTCCGTGGGCCGGCGACGTGTGGCTGATGATCGTCGCCGATGAGGAGAGCGACAGCCGCGGCACCGAGGCCGTGCTGCGCGAACTGGCGCGTCGGGATGCGCGACCGGACGGCTGCATTGTGGCAGAGCCGAGCGGTCTGCGTGTCATGACGGGCCACCGCGGCTTCGCCACAGCGACGATTGTCACGCGCGGGCGGGCGGCGCACACGGCGCGGCGCGACGAAGGTGTGGATGCTATTGCGATGATGGCGCGCGTCATTGTTGCACTGAATGAGCTGGACATGCGCATGAACGCCGCAGCGGCGCATCCGCTGCTCGGTCACGAGGCCGTGGTCGTGTCGCTCGTGCAGGGCGGCACCGAGCTGTTCACATATCCGGCGGAGTGCCGCGCGCAGCTCGTCTGGCGCATGCTGCCGGGCCGGACGCGCGCGGCAGTCACTGCGGACGTCGAGCGCATTTTTGCTGCATTGAGGGCGCGCGACGCGCAGTTCGATGCGACGCTCACATGGCAGCACTGGCGTGAGCCGCTGCTCGGCGAGCCGGACGCCGAGGTGACACGTGCGGTGATGGATGCGGCGCGCGTGGAGGGTGGCGAAGCACCGGAAATGTGCGACGCGCCGTGGTGGACGGACGGCGCGCTGATCGCCGCTGCGGGAATCCCGACCGTGGTCTTCGGGCCGCCGGGCGGAGGCATCCATGCGGCGGACGAGCATGTGGACCTGAACGGACTCGAGCGCTTCGAGCGCATTGTTCTCAACGTGACAAGGAGTTTCTGCGCATGAAGCCGTCGGCAAAGGCGACCGATGCGGTGTGGGCAGGTGAAGAGGAACTGCTGCTGACGGGGGCGACGACCGTGCCCGTGTCGTTCGGCGTCGCACACGGCTATCCGGACGTGGAGTCGTGGCAGGCCGTCGCACTTGGACACGCGCCCGGCTACATCTATGCGCGCAACACCAACCCGACGGTCGAGGCGTTCGAGCAGAAGCTGCGCGTGCTCGAGGACGCCGAGGACGCTACGTCGTTCGCGACCGGCATGGCCGCCATCAGCAACACGCTGTTCGCGCTGCTCGCGCCCGGCGATCGCGTCGTCAGCGTGAAGGACACGTACGGCGGCACCAGCCAGATCTTCCTGAACACGCTGCCGCACTGGGGCGTCGAGGTCGCGCTGTGCGACACGAGCGATGCAGACGCGATCGAGAAGGCGATCGGTCAGGGCTGCGCGCTCCTGTATCTCGAAACGCCGACCAATCCGACGCTGAAGGTGACACCGATTGAGCGCCTCGCGGCGGCCGCGCGGCGTGCAGGCGCGATTGTCGCCGTGGACAATACGTTCGCGACGCCGATGAATCAGAACCCGCTCGCGCTCGGCGCGGACCTGGTCATCCACAGCGCGACGAAGTACCTCGGCGGGCACGCCGATGCGATGGGCGGCGCTCTGTGCGGCCGCCGCGATCTCGTGCGCCAGGTCTACCACCACCGTGAGATCAATGGTGCGAGCCTCGATGCCATGAGCGCGTATCTGCTGCTGCGCGGCATGAAGACGCTCGGCCTGCGCATCGAGCGGCAGAACGCTAGCGCGCTCAGGATCGCGCGCTGGCTCGAGCAGCATCCGCGCATCACGCAGGTCAACTATCCCGGCCTCGAGAGCCATCCGCAGCACGCGGTCGCCGCGGAACAGATGCGCGGCTTCGGCGGGGTGCTCAGCTTCGCACTCACCGACGGCATGGAGGGCGTGAAGGCGGTGCTGCCGAAGCTCAGACTCATGCACCGCGCGGCGAATCTCGGTGCCGTGGAGACGGTGGGCGGTCCGCCGGCGACCACGAGCCACGTCGAGTGCACGCCGGAGGAGCGCGCGGCCATGGGCATACCGGAGGGACTGATCCGCTACTCCACCGGGATCGAGGATGCCGACGACCTCACCGCCGATCTGCAGCAGGCGCTGGCGTAGGCGGTAGTCCGTGCGTCCCTGGCCCAACCATTCTTCGGTAACTGAGAGGTGATACACGTGCGCCGCATTTCAAGAGCGGATCCGTCGCCCGGGGCGCGGCAATTGCGCGCGAGGCACCCGTATCCAGCATGCAATGAGGATGCGAACCGGCTGCGGCGTGCTTCCAGGCTCGCACAGTAGACTAAGGAAGGCGAATAGCGCCGACCACACTCCCGCGGCCGGGATGGGATCACACTCGACTACGGGAGTGCAGATGGACCGACGCGAGTTTTTGAGGATCGCTGGCGCCTCCGGCGGATTGGCGGCGGCCGGCACCACTGGGCTGCTCGCTGCATGCCACACAAACGGTGCCGGATTCGTGCGGAGCGACGGCTCCGTGAACGGGTGGCTCTACCGACCGACCACCGCTTCGCCGAACAGTCTCACGCTGACCGCACATCAAGCGACTGTCGAGATCGCGCCCGGTGTGCACTCCCCTGTTCTCACGTGGGGCACTGGCCCGATCGGACCGACGATCGAAGCCCGTACCGGCCAGCGTGCGACCATCACCATGCGGAACGAGTTGACGGAGCCGACGATCGCGCACTGGCATGGCCTCCGGCCACCTGAGGCGGCAGACGGACATCCACGGCTGGCCGTGGGGTCTGGACAAAGCTACGAGTACGATTTCGAGATCGAGGAAAGGGCCGGTCTCTATTGGTACCACTCCCACGCTCACAATCGGACTGCTCCGCAAGTATACCTCGGCCTCGCCGGGCTGTTCATCATCCGCGATGACGCGGAGGATGCGCTGAGTTTACCGAATGATCGACGAGAACTGTCGCTTGTTCTCCAGGACAAACGTCAGGATTCTTCCGGCAAACTCGTCTACGACCCCTTCGGGCCGCAGCTCATGGAGGGATTCCTGGCTGACACGCCGTTCGTCAACGGCATACGCTTTCCGCGGGTCGAAGTCGATTCGGCTCTATACCGGATTCGGGTGCTCAGCGCATCGAACGCGCGAATCTTCCGAGTCGGCTTGTCCAATGGATCACCACTCGTGCTGATCGGTGTGGATGGCGGGCTGCTCGACATACCCGCCCAGCTCCGGCACATCGACATCGGCACCGGCGAGCGGGCCGATCTGCTCGTGGACTTCTCCGGCCTGCCGGCGGGTACGATCGTGCGCTTGCAGTCTCAGGAATTTCCCAGCCCAACGCGAGCAATGGGGATGATGATGGGCGGTGGGAGACAGGGAATGGGCGGCGCCGCTCTTCCCCAGGGATCGCAGATGGACCTGCTCGAGTTCATTGTTTCGCGCGAGGTCCGGGAGTCGCGGCAGATTCCGAAGACATTGGTACCATTGGTCCGACTCGATCGCGCTGAGGCGAGCCGCGAGCGCGTGTTCCGCTTCAACAGCATGATGATGAGCCATACCGTAAACAGCCGGTCGTTCGACATGTCGCGCGTCGATGAGCGCGTACCGTTCGGGGCGACTGAGGTGTGGAGGTTTGTCAATGACTCCCCATTCCCGCATCCGATTCACATGCACGCAGTGCACTTTCAGGTGCTCACTCGAACCGGCGGCAGAGGCGAGGTGTTCGCCTGGGAGCGCGGATGGAAGGACACCGTGCTGGTCTTTCCAGGAGAGGAAGTGGAGGTCATTGCGTGTTTTGACAGACACCGCGGCATGTTCCTGCTCCACTGTCACAACCTCGAGCATGAAGACGCGGGAATGATGATGAACTTCGTGATCGAATGAACTGCGATGGCTGATTCAAGGCCCGGCCGAGCTGCTCCTCGCCGCGCTCGCCGCATGCATCATCAAGGGTATCGAGCTCGGCATCGAGCGCGTGACGCTCGTCCATGTTCAGGACCGGGCCAGGATCCGGGTGGATGATCGCGTCCGCATGGAGGAGTTCAACCGGATCGACCGCGGACGCCTCAAGCGGCTCCGAGACGATCTGATTGAGCGCGGGGTGGAACGGGTCGACATCGAGATCCTGTTCGGAGCGCCTGCGAAGGAACTCGTAGACTTCAGCCGTCGCGGCGAGGCGACCATGTTGGTGGTAGGCACGCAGGGTCGAGGCTTCTTCGGCCAGCTGGTCCTGGGCGGCGTTGCCCACCAGGCCGCTCGGCAGTCCTCCGTGCCAACGCTGCTGGTCCCACCGAAGATCGAAGCAATCGACGTCCACAAGGAGTTAGCGGCGGCGACGGCGAACGCCGGCCGCTGAAGGGGGGATCACGATGC
>JAGTUV010000163.1 GCA_018224305.1 Gemmatimonadota bacterium | reverse complement strand
CGGATCGAACGCTGTTCATCTGACGCTTCTCGCGGGCGCAGCCGCACTCGTACTGGCGGGGTGTGGCAGTGCGCCGCCACCGCGCACCACGCTTCAGGGGCCGGGCCTCACTCCGCCGGCCGCGCTGCCGGACGAGAACGGCTGGGGCGTGCATGTGCTCTCGGTGGAGCGCGCGCCGAACGGCGCGACGTGGGTGGGCACATACGGCGACGGCATATATGTATGGGGTCCGCGCGCGGAGTCGTGGCATCACATTCCGCAGAGCGAGGGCGGCCTGTCCTGGGGCTTCGTCAACAGCATCGCGTTCCGCGACAGCAGCACGGTGTGGTACGGGACCGTGGGCAACGGATTCGGCGTGACGACGGACGGTGGTGCGACGTGGCGCAACTGGACGTTCAGCCAGCTCGGCCCAGAGTGGCAGTACGTCGCACCGGACGGCATACGCATTCGCGGCGACACCGTGTACATTGCGACGGCGGATGGCCTGCGCATCACCTCCAACCGTGGCGCGACATGGCGCTGTGTTCAGGGGGCGGACGGTGTGACTGGCGGCAGCGAGAGCCGCGATGACGGCTGCACCGAACGGATCAACTCCCTGCCATCGAAGTACCTGCTCTCGCTGGATGTCTCCCGGGAAGGCGTCATCTGGGTCGGTCACCTGAACGGGCTGAGCATGTCGCCCGATGCGGGCCGCACGTGGACGACGACGCAGAGTGAGGGCGTCGCCGGCGCCAATGTCCGTGCGATCCTCGTCGATGACACCGCGGTATGGGCGGCGACGGAGACGAGCATCTTCGTAGACTCCTCACGCACAGGCACGTTCAGCATCGCGGATATCCGGGTGCCGGGCTTCGAGGGGCTGCCGGGCTCGCCCCGGGCGTTTCTCGCGCCGCCGCGAGTGGAGATCGTACCGCAGTTCGGTGCGCGGCCGGGCACGCCGGTGCCGCCGCCGCCGCAGGTAGTGACACTGCCGCCGGCGATAGCGACCTCGTACGGCATGGTGGCGCGGCTCAACCAGGGCGACTACCGCATCTACTATCTGGGCGCGGCAGACCGGTTCCGGCCCGCGGGTGACATATGGGCTCTGGCGTGGTGGGGCCCGCCGTTCCGACCGCTCGCCGGCGCGGGCTCCGGCCTCAACCGCTTTCTGGCGGGCGACCTGCCGTTCTCCGATCTGTTCCTGTCGGAGCCGGCGGCGCAGCCGGCGCAACCGAAACACGCGTGGTTTGCGAGACCGGTCAGCGCAGCCGATGGCAACACGCACATCGACGGCACCTACCGCTACGGCTCGACCATGGGCGGCAGGTTCCAGCAGCATCAGGGTGTCGAGTTCAACAACCCGGCGGGCACGCCGGTGCGGGCCATCGGCGACGGCACCGTGGTGTTCGCCGGCGCGGCCGAGCAGGGTGCGAATACTGTGGCGATCCGGCACGATCGCCGGCTCAATGACCAGTACGTATTCTCGTCGTATTACCACAACACGTCGCTCGCGGTGAGCGCCGGCCAGCGTGTGCGTGCAGGGGACGTCATCGCGCGCGTCGGCAATACCGGCCGCGCGACGAACGATCATCTGCACCTCGAGGTGCATGTCGCGCCGGGCACCGATTCGTCGCGCATCGTGCACCCCGACGTGCGATTCCCGCCGCATACGGTGAACCCGCAGCTGTGGATCGAGCCACTGCCCGGCACGGGCACTGTGGCCGGCCAGGTGTTCAACGCCGCCGGCGAGCCGGTGGCAGGCGCACGCATTCACGGTCTCGTGCTGCCGTATCCGGCGGAAACGCCGTTCTCGTTCGCCGAGACGTATCAGGACCGTGCGCGTTCCGATCCGGCGTATGGCGAACACTTCGCGGTGGGCGATGTGCCGTCCGGCGACTACACGCTCGGCGTCAGGGTCGATGGCGAGCGTGTCTGGCGCAGAGTGCGGGTGCGGCCCGGCCTGGTCACGTGGGTCGAGTTCCGCCCGTGACGCGCGCGCGATGCATATACTGCTGACCGACATCCTCACCTGTCCGCGCTGCGGCCCGGCATTCGGCCTCATCCTGCTGGCCGACCGGGCCGAGGACCGGCGCGTGATCGAGGGTGTGCTCGGCTGCTCCAACTGCCGCGAGAAGTATCCCATTCGGGACGGCGCCGTCGACTTCGGTGCCGCGCCCGAGCCGGTTGCCGATGTCGATGATGCCGACAGCGCCGAACGCCTCGCCGCAATGCTCGGCCTGACCGGTGGGCCGGCATTCGTGATGCTGGCCGGCCCCGCCGCTGCGCAGGCCGCAGCCCTGCTGCGCATCGTCGACGACGTGGAAGTCGTCACGCTCGGTGTGGCCGCGGCCGATGATGACGTCGCCGGAATCAACCGCCTGTACGCCGCCGGCCCGCAACTGCCGCTCGCGAGCGGGAAGGTCGCAGCAGTCGCATTGACCGGTGCATCTGCCCGTGCACTGCTCGAGGAAGGCGCGCGCGCCGTTTCGCCAGTCGGCCGCCTGGTGCTCGATCCGGCGCCGGCCGACGCCGCGGAGAAGCTGGAACGGCACGGTATGCGCATCGTCGCGCAGGAGGATGGTACGGCGGTCGCCGTGCGCATGTGATTGCGCCGCGTGCGCGCGGGCGCCTATACTTGGACCGTGGACCCGCCTTTCGGGGTCCGCCGGCCTGATGACCGGCCGTGCCCGTCACTGATTCGAGGCCCTTTCCCCCCGCGAAATCAACTTGCCGATGGGCATCTGGAAAAAACTGTTCGGAAACGATGGCGATAGGATCGACTACTATCGCGAGGGTGTGGAGCTGCTGAACGTGGGCAAGTACCACGAAGCTCTGACATCATTCCGCCTGGCACTGCGCGACTCGCCGAACGATGTCGCCGTGATGCAGCAGATCGCGATCGCCTACACGCGCATCGGGATGACGGACGAGGCGGTGAAGACCTACCGTACCGTGCTCGCCACGCAGCCGGCCTCCGCAGGCGCGCACTACGGCCTCGCCTTCCTGCTGCTGCGACAGGGCCGCGCGGATGAGGCGAGCGGGCACCTGCGTGCGTTCCTCGCGGCTCCGCCCGACGGCGCGGAGGCGCAACGTCATATCGCACACGCGCAGGAGACACTCGATGAGCTTGCGCGCGGCGTTGCGCCTGATGCCGAGGCGTGAGCGCGCGTGGCTGATTTGAACGTCGCCCTCGCCTGGACGGGCGAGGACCAGCAGTTCCGCGGTGGCCGGGTGGGTGGGCCGCAGCTGGTGATCGACAGCAGCGGCCTCGCCGGTCCCTCACCAGTGGACGCGCTCGCGCTCGCACTCGCCGGCTGCATGGCGGTCGATGTGCTCGACATCGTGCAGAAGATGCGAGTCCCGATCAGCGGGCTGAGCGTCGACGTGCAGGCCGACAGGCGTGCCGACCCGCCACGGCGGATCACCGCGCTGCGCCAGACGTTCCGCACGACGGGCGTCACCGCGGCAGACGAGTCCAAGGTGACGCGCGCGATCGATCTGTCACGCGAGAAATATTGCAGCGTGCTGCATTCCCTGCGTGAGGATATCGAGATGTCCTTCGAGCTGGAGTTGGGATGATGGGAATGGGAGAATCGGGGGCACCCACGCCGGGGGGCGGCGGGTCCCTCGGATACGTATCGAACCCGGCGGAGCTGCCCCAGGGCACTCTCGTGGACCTGTTCCTCGACGCCGTGGACAAGGGCGGTGCGCGCGCGCAGCTGTACCGCACGGCCGGCGGATGGCATCCCGTCTCACACGCCGAGATCCTGCACAACGTGCGAGCGATCGCGGCCGCACTGCGCGCGCACGGCCTCGCCCGCGGCGATCATGTCGGTATCCTCGCCGAGAACCGGCCGGAATGGGCGTGGGTCGATTACGCGCTGCTGTGCACAGGCATCGTCACCGTCCCCCTGTACCCCACGCTCCCCGCGCCGCAGGCGGCAGGCATCCTGGAGCATTCCGGCGTGAAGTTCCTGTTCATCTCGACGGCGGAGCAGCTCGCCAAGGTACAGGAGGTTCGTGGCGGGCTGCCGTTGCTCGAGCGGGTCGTGGTGTTCGACGACGTATCGAGCGACGACTCTTCCGTGGAGTCCCTGCGCACCTTCATCGCCCGTGGTGCGGACGGCATGCCGCCGGAGACGGAGTTCCGCGCGGAGGCGAAGCGTGCGCGGCCGGCGGACATCGCGACACTGATCTACACCTCGGGCACGACGGGTGACCCGAAGGGCGTGATGCTGACGCATGCCAACCTTTACTCGAACGTATCGGCTTCCACGAAGCACGTGCTGTCGACGCAGGAGGGCGATGTCACATTGAGCTTCCTGCCGCTGTCGCACGTGTTCCAGCGGATGGTCGACTACCTCATGTTCGGTGGCGGCTGCCCCATCGCGTACGTTCCCGTGATGGACGACGTCGCGCAGGCGCTGCGCGAAGTACAACCGACGATCGTCGTAGCGGTACCGCGCGTCTATGAGAAGCTCTATGCCAAGGTGCTGTCCGCCAAGGGCGTACAGCGCAGTATCGTCCTGTGGGCACGACAGGTTGCGCTCGACTGGGCCGCCCTGAAACTGGAGGGGCAGACACCGCCGGCGGGGCTGCGGCTCAAGCACGCGGTTGCGGATCGTCTCGTCTTCTCGAAGCTGCGTGCGCGCCTCGGCGGACGTATCCGTTTCTTCGTCTCCGGCGCAGCTCCGCTCAGTCCGCAGGTCTTCCAGTTCTTCTACGGCGCGAAGATCCTGATCCTGGAGGGTTACGGACTGACCGAGACGTCCCCCGTGACGAACGTCAACACGCCGGAAAAGTTGCGCATGGGTACGGTCGGCACGGCAATTCCCGGCACGGAACTGCGCATCGCGGAGGATGGAGAGATCCTCGTGCGCGGTCCGCAGGTGATGAAGGGCTACTACCGCAACGAGGAAGCAACGCGCGATATGATCGACGCGGAAGGGTGGCTGCATACGGGCGACATCGGCGCGATCGATGCCGACGGTTTCCTGAGCATCACCGACCGCAAGAAGGAGCTGCTGGTGACGGCCGGCGGCAAGAACATCGCGCCGCAGCCGGTGCAGAATGCGGCGAAGCTGAGTCGTTTTGTGGCCGAGGCTGTCCTGATCGGGGACCGCCGACCGTTCCCTGTCATGCTGGTGGTTCCCAACTTCGACTCGCTCGACGAGTGGGCTCGGCACAAGGGCATCGCGACCGACGACCGGGAGGCACTGGCGCGCGACCCGCGTGTGCGCGACAAGCTGCAACGGGAAGTGGCCGCGCGGCTGGATGGATTCGCGCGCTACGAACTGCCGAAGAAAGTGCTCCCCCTCGCGCGCGAGTTCAGCCTGGATCGCGGCGAAATCACGCCGTCGCTCAAGATCCGGCGCAAGGTCGTCGAGCAGGTGTACAGCGAGCAGATCGAGGCGCTGTACGCCGAACCCGCGCCGCCGGACCGTGATCCGGCGGACTGATGGATGAGACTCCGGTGGTCATGGCGATTGTCACAGCACCATCGCATGATGTTGCTGAGCGGCTCGTCACGACCATCGTGGACGAACGGCTGGCCGCCTGCGGCAACATCCTCCCGGGTGTGACATCAATCTATCGCTGGGAGGGCACGGTTCAGCGGGACACCGAAGTGCTGATACTGTTCAAGACGACACGTGCTGCACTGTCGCGGCTGATGACACGGGTCGAGGACATCCACCCGTACGATGTGCCGGAAGTGCTTGCGGTACCGGTTACGGCCGGTCTGGCCGCCTATGCGGGCTGGGTCGTGGAGAACGTCAATGGCTGAAGAGAAAGAGCAGGAGCCGGAACCGATGCGAAGGAAAGGGTCTCGAGCGCGACGAACCGCGGAGCTGGCAGCGGGTGGAGGATCGGGCGGCGAAGAGTCCGCGGACAGTGGTGTTATCGAGACGGTGGCTGACGTCGAGGCACCAGCCGCGGACGAGCCGTCGCATGACGGGGCCGACGATGCAGCACTGGAGTACTGGCGCGATGCCGTGTTGCGTGATCCGTTGAATGTGCCGGCCCGGCTCGGTCTCGCCCGCGTGTTCGAGCTGCGCGGCGATGAGCTGCTTTCCGTCGAGCAGCTCGAGGCCGCACGCACTGTCCAGCCGGAGAACCTGGAACTGATTGTCCGGCTGGCGAACGCGAACATCGCGCTGCGCCGCTTCGACGATGCCGAGCGCGACCTGCGCCGCACGCTGCGGTTCCAGACGGACCATGCGGACGTGCACCTGGCGCTCGGCGTGATCAGCTTCCGTCGCGGTCTTTACCTGCAGGCCGAACAGGAACTGCGTCGCGCGCTCGATCTCAACCCGGAGTCAGCCAGCGCCTATTTCTACCGTGGCGAGGCGCTGAACAATCTGAGCCGGGTGGATGAGGCGCTCGACATGCTGCTGCGCGCAACGCAGCTGCAGCCCGATAACGCCCGCGCGTTTTTCGTCATGGGCATTCTTTACGACAAGAAGAGTCGCTCGCAGGAGGCGGCCGCCATGTATCGCAAGGCGCGTGAGGCCGGCGCGGCGTGATTCGTCCCGTTCGTGCAGCGCCGGGCAGATCGTGATGCGCCGTTGCCGGGGAGACCGGGCCGGCATCGCATGATCCGCATCGTGCATGGTGACCTGGCCGAAGCTGCGACCGACGCCGTGATCCGTCCGGTGACGGCCGAATGGACGGCTGTGACTCATGCCATGCGACGCCTCGAGATCGCTGCGGGCTCGCTGCCGGCCGAGCAATGCCGCCGTCTCGGCGAGCTGCCCGTAGGGTCCGCTGTCATCACATCCGCCGGTGACCTGCCGGCACAATTCCTGATCCATGCCGTGGTGCGCTCGCTGGACGAACCTGTCACGGGCTCGGGCGTGCGTCGTGCCCTCCAGAACGCGTTGCGGCGGCTGGCGGAATGGGGGATCGAGCGGGTTGCGATGGCACCACTCGGTACCGGCGCGGGTAATCTGGATGCTGATGAGGCGGCGTCCATCATGATGCCGATACTCAGCGAGCATATCCAGCTGGACGGTCCGCCGTCGGAAATCGAGATCTACGTGGACTCAGAATACGAGAAGGATGTGTTCGAACGACACCTCGCGCTGCACGGCGGGAGTGCAGCAGGTGAGGCGCCGGGCCGGACAAACACCGAAAGTGACTGACGACTTCCGCTCCCTACCTGGGCTCTCCCCCCACGACAGGAAGACGACATGAATTCACGCCGTGTAATCGGCGTGTCCGTGCTCGCCATCTGGGTGACGATGGTGGGCTGGCACGTTCGCCGGGAGTACTTCGTGCCGGAGGCCGATCGTATGGCCGCGGGCGCGCGCACGCTGGCGCCGGGCACGCACTGGTTCGTGATCCGCATGGGCGATGTACCGATCGGGATCGCGCAGTCGCGTCTGGACACGTTGCCGGACGGCTACGTGTTCAACGATGAAATGACGATGGATGTACCGGCGCTCGGTCAGGTTCATCGCGCGATAGCGCGCACGCAGATCGATCTGGGCCCGTCACTCGAGCTGGAGGGCTTCAACTTCGTGCT
>JAGTUV010000162.1 GCA_018224305.1 Gemmatimonadota bacterium | reverse complement strand
GTCGAGTGCGCGGCGCAGGTCTATGCGATCGCCGTCACGGGGCACGCGGAGTATCCGGACGCCTTCATGCTCGAGCGCGGCGATCCGCTCGTGCGGCGCATCATCAGCGCACATGACCCAGACCGGGGCCTCGCCGACGGTTTGAACGAGTCTGGACTCGAGTGGCAGCCGTGCCCCGGTGTCGGCGACGATCCGCACAGGCTGTCGTTTGACGGGCGCTTCGCGCACCGTGAGTAGCGGATCGTCGGCGAGCGCGGTGCCGATGCCGATGAGGATGGCATCGAACCCGCTGCGCAGGCGGTGCATGGCCTGAAGCGCAGCGGGTCCCGTAAGGGCGGTATGCACGCCGGGCGCTTTCGCGATGCCCGCATCGAGCGACATGGCGAGCTTGAGCGCGACGAACGGCGGTCCCGACTCATGAATGTGGAAGAACGCTGCGTTGAGTGCGCGTGCGGCATCGCGCTCGACGCCCTCGATCACGTTCAGGCCGGCGTCCCGCAGACGGTCCGCGCCGCCGCGTCCCTGCGGGTTGGGGTCTCCGGACGCGTAGACCACTTCTGCGATGCCCGCTTCGATGATCGCATCGACGCACGGCGGCGTCTTGCCGTCGTGTGCACAGGGCTCCAGGGTCACGTAGAGCGTCGCGCCGCGGGCCGTTCCGCCGGCCTCGCGAAGCGCGTTCACTTCCGCGTGCGGGCCGCCATACACCTGGTGAAATCCTTCACCGACGCTGCGACCATCGCGCACCACGACGGCGCCGACCATCGGGTTCGGCGCTGCGCTGGCCCAGCCGCGCTGTGCTAGCTCGAGGGCGCGACGCATGTGGGCGGCGTGGTCGTTGTCAGTCACAATCAAATGGCCAGTCGGGCAGCAATGCCGCCGAACAGCCCTCCCTTCCCCGTGTTCTCATGTGCGTCCGCGGGCCGCTCGCCGGACTCCTGCCAGCCGAGTTCGGCCGCGAAGTTCAGGATCAGCAGGGTGTAGGACACATTGCCGAAAAACGACGTGCGTCCCCAGGTCACTCCGCTCTCCTCGATCGACACCACATTGGGCGTCATCGTGCCCGGGAGTTCGCCCTGCCCGTGGATGCTGCCGCGCACCCGATCGTACCCCACACCGCCAGTGAAGCCGAGCCCCAGGATGCGCTTTCCCGCGGCGGCCCGGACGGAGACCACGCTCTGCTTCGAGTTCAGGTAGTACGGGCCGGGCGCGCTGTCACCGAACTCGACATCGGGCAGAGAGCGGTACATGGCAGATACGCTCACGCCCGGCGCCGTGAAGGACTCGCGCAGCACGCCGACGCGAGCGCCGAGCGCCCAGGTCAGCGGCGAGGATCGCTCGAACCCGCGGCCCTCCGGCACGGCAACCACACCTGCACTGGCCAGTACATCGACGGACCCGAAACCGCCTATCGTCGGCAGGAGGTTGAACCCGTTGAAGAGTCCGACAACGCCATCTGCATTGACGCTCCAGAGTGTCGGCGACTCGCCGCGCTCTCCATCAATCGGCGGCACGGATGCGCCCGCCACTGTGCTGCGCAGGGCGATGCTCCAGCGCGGAGAGCCGGGCATCCGCATGCCGAGCGTGCTCGCCGTGCCGGCTACCGGGTTCCCGCCGGCGGCGGCGATCGCCAGCCGCGCCGGCAGCGTTCCGGCGGCATCGGCCAGCGACTCGCAATAGGCCAGCGCTCCGGCCGCATACGCAGTGCAGTCATCCCGCAGCGACTGCGCGCGTGCATCACCGCCACCCGCGCCGAAGCCGGTTGCGATGACGGCCGCTGCGAGCGCCGCGTTCAGTCTCACGTGATCACCACTTCCCTCGCACCGGCCTCCAGTGCCCCGATGATCCACGCGGATACACCTCCGCTGCGCAGGTCGCCCAGCACCGAATCCGCGTCCTCCTGTGCAACGACGACGATCATGCCGACACCCATATTGAACGTGAGGAACATCTCGTCACGCTCGACTCGCCCGAGCCGCTGCACGGCGGCGAACTCCGGCGGGACACTCCACGACGCGCTGTCCACCCGCGCACGCACATCTTCCGGCAGCACGCGCACGAGGTTCTCCGGTACGCCGCCGCCGGTGATGTGAGCCAGCGCGCGCACGCGACCGTGCTCGATCAGCGGCAGCAGCATGGGCGCGTAACTGCGATGCGGCCGCAACAGCACGTCACCAATGCTCTCATCGCTGTCGGGATAGCGGTCCTCCACGCTCATTTCGAGCCGATCGAAGAACAGCCGGCGGAGGAGTGAGTACCCGTTCGTGTGGAATCCCGATGACTCGAACGCGATGAGCACGTTGCCCGCCTGCACCCTGTGCGCACCGGGACGCGCGTCCTCGTCCACCATGCCGACGATGAAGCCTGCCAGGTCGTACTCGCCCGGCTCATAGAAATCCGGCATCTCGGCCGTCTCCCCGCCGAGCAGCACGCACTCGTTGTCGCGACACCCCGTGGCCAGACCCTCGACCAGGGCCTCGACGATGTCATGCTCGAGACGGCCCATGCCGATGTAGTCGAGGAAGAAAAGCGGACGCGCGCCTTCGACCAGGATGTCGTTGACGCAATGATTCACCAGATCGACACCCACCGTATCGTGGCGTCCCGCCATCATCGCCACCTTGAGCTTCGTTCCGACACCGTCGGCACTCGACACCATCACCGGCTTGCGGTAACCGACGGGAACACGGAAAAGGCCGCCGAACCCGCCGGCGCGTGAAACGACATCTGCCGTGCGTGTGGACTCGACGAGTTGCGCGATGCGACTCTTCGCGCGCGCAGCCACCTCACGGTCCACGCCGGAACCACCATAGCTGAGGCTGGTGCCGTCTTCAGGCATGAACCTCCTCGAGTACGGGCTGCTCGAACGCGGTGAGATCCTGGAACATGCACACTCGATCGTGCACCTCGCGCGCGGTCAGGTTCACCAGTCGATCCACGCCGAACTGTTCCACGGCAAAGGAGCCCATTGCGGAGCCGTAGATCATCGCGCGTCGCAGATGCATGGGATCGCTCGAGTCCACACGCGCGAGGTATCCGAGGAACCCGCCTGCGAACGCATCACCGGCCCCCGTTGGATCGAACACTTCCTCCAGCGGATAGCCGGGGGCGAAGAACACGAAATCCTTCGTGAACAGCATGGCACCGTGCTCGCCCTTCTTGACAATGACCATCTGCGGTCCGTGTTCCTGGATCCAGCGCGCGGCGCGCAGCAGATTGTGATCACCCGACAGTTCACGCGCCTCGCTGTCGTTGACCATCAGCAGATCGACGCGCTTCAGCAGTCGAAGCAGCTCCGCGCGCTTGCCCTCGATCCAGAAGTTCATCGTATCGCACGCCACGAACCGCGGCTTGCGAACCTGTTCGAGCACGTCGAGTTGCAGCACCGGATCGATGTTACCGAGGAAGATCCACTCCGCATCACGGAACGCATCGGGGATCTTGGGCTGGAAGTCGGCAAACACGCCGAGCCGGGTCTCCAGAGTTTCACGGCTGTTCAGGTCGAAGCTGTACACGCCGGACCACCGGAAGCTCTCGCCGCCCGCCTGCTCGAGGCCCGTCAGGTCGACGCCGCGCTTCTCCAGGAAATCGAGGTCACCCATCGGATAGTCGCTGCCGACCACACCCACGAGCTGGATCCCGCAGTAGAGCGAGGCCGCTGCGCTGAAGAACGTGGCGGATCCGCCAATGGCGTCCGTCACGCTGCCGAAGGGTGTTTCGATGCTGTCCAGTGCCACGCTGCCGACTACCAGTACGCTCATTGGGCTTCCTCCCGCTGCATCTGCTCGGGCGCCCTCAGCCCGAGCAGTTCGAGGCCATTTCGAAGAACGATCTGCACCGCACGCGCCAGGGTGAGGCGCGCATCACGCAGTGCAGCATCGGCGACCAGCACGGCCAGCTCCGGATTCCGGCTCGGGTTGCCCGCGTGATACCATGAATTTACCAGGCCGGCCGTGGTCTCCAGATAGTCGCAGACCATGTGCGGCGCATGCGCATCCGCCGCGCGCGCCACCACCTCCGGATACTGTTCCAGATGCTTGATCAGGTCCTGCTCCGTCGCATGCTCGAGCAGCGACAGATCCGCATCCCCGGCTACCGCCGTCCTTTCCACACCCGCCTTCCTGAAGATGCTGCACATGCGCGCGTGCGCATACTGCACCTTGTAGACGGGATTCTTTTCCGAATGATCCAGCGCAAGATCCAGATCGAACAGCATCTGCGCGTCACAGCGCCGCATCAGGAAGAAATAACGGGCGACGTCAGGGCCCGTCTCACGGATGAGATCGCGAAGCGTCACCATGTCACCGGCCCGCTTGCTCAGCTTCACTTCCTGTCCGCCGCGTACGATGCGCACCATCTGCACGATCTCGACATCGAGGAAGTCCGGCATGCC
>JAGTUV010000161.1 GCA_018224305.1 Gemmatimonadota bacterium | reverse complement strand
GGTCGGCACTGTTCCTGATCGCGGTCGGCGCACTCTACGGCGTGACCGGGACGCTCAACATGGCGGACATGGCGCAGAAGGTTGCGCTGCTCGGCCCGCAGGATGCCGCGCTGGTGCGGTCGGCCGCGCTGCTGCTGCTGGTCGTGTTTGCGCTCAAGGCGGCGGTCGTGCCGCTCTATTTCTGGCTGCCATCGGCCTATTCTGCGGCAAGCGCGCCCGTTGCAGCGCTGTTCGCGATCATGACCAAGGTCGGCGTGTACTCCATCGTGCGGGTGTACACGCTCATCTTCGGTGCGGGTGGCGGTGTCGCTGCGGACGTCGCGACGCCGTGGCTGCTGCCGATCGCACTGCTGACGATCGTGTTCGGGATGGTTGGCGCGGTGGGCAGTCGCGAGCTGCGCACGATGCAGGGCTACCTGCTGATCGGCTCGATCGGGATCATGCTCGCTCCGATCGCGCTGTTCAATGCGGCGTCGATATCAGCCGGCCTCTTCTATCTGGTGCACAGCACGTTGATCATGGCGTCCATGTTCCTGCTGAGTGACCTGATTGCAAAGCAGCGCGGGGCGAGGGATGATCTGCTGGTGAGCGCTGCGCAGCCGCTTCAGCCTGCGCTGCTGGGTGCGCTCTTCTTTCTTGGCGCCGTGGCCGTTGCGGGTCTGCCGCCGCTGTCCGGGTTCGTCGGCAAGGCACTGATTCTCGCAGCGACCGGTGCGTCGCCCGCGATGCCGTGGGTGTGGTCGATCGTGCTCGGCAGCGGCCTGCTGGCGCTGCTGGCGCTCAGCCGCGCGGGCATCGTCATGTTCTGGGACACCAACCCTGACGACGCCGGCAGCGGTGCCGTGCTGTGGCGCGCGCCCGCGCTGGGCCCCACTGCGGGTCTCCTCCTGCTGGTGGTCGCCATCACGATCTTCGCGGGGCCGCTTACGGAGTTCACGGACGCCGCGGCCAGTCAATTGCTCATGCCCGCTGAATACGTGCGTGCGGTGCTGGGAGGTGGCGAATGAGCCGGCTCATGCCGCAGCCCGTGATCAGCGTCGCACTGCTGGTGACCTGGCTGCTCCTGAACAACGGGGTGTCCGCTGCGCTGCTGGTGTCGGGAGTCGTGCTCGCGGTCGGGGTGCCGCTCTTCACGCAGCATTTCTGGCCCGAGTACGTCAGGACGGTTCGGCTGGTACCGCTGGTGCGTCTGGTCGGCATTGTGATCCACGACATCGTGATCGCCAACCTGCGTATGGTGGTGCTCATCCTCGGGCCGGTGAGCAGGCTGCGGCCCCAGTTCATTGTTATCCCCGTATCGCTGAACGAGCCGTTCGCGATAACGCTCCTGGCCAGCATCATCTCGCTCACGCCCGGAACCGTTTCCGCCAACCTGAGCGGTGACCGGCGCAGCCTGCTCGTGCACGACCTCAATGTAGAGGATCCCGACACGGCGGTTCAGCGCATCAAGGAACGGTACGAGCGACCCCTGATGGAGATCTTCGAATGATCGACACCGCCAGCCGGATCGCCCTGGTCATGATGGCGATCGCGCTCCTGCTCAATCTGTGGCGGCTGCTGCGCGGGCCGGCCACAGCCGATCGTATCTTCGCACTCGATACGATGTACGTGAATACGCTCGCCCTGCTCGTGCTGCTCGGTGTGTGGCGTGGCAGCCCTCTCTACTTCGAGGCCGGCCTCGTCATCGCGATGCTCGGCTTCGTCGGCACGGTCGCGCTGTGCAAGTTCCTGCTGCGCGGCCGGATCGTGGAGTGACCATGGTAGAGATCATCGTCTCGTTTTTCCTGCTTGCCGGCGCCGGCTTCGCTCTCATCGGCTCGATCGGCCTCGCCAGGATGCCCGACTTCTTCACACGGCTGCACGGGCCAACGAAGGCGACCACGCTGGGAGTCGGCGGAATGCTCATCGCTTCCGCAACGCACTTCAGTACGGGGCCGGGAACGAGCCTCCACGAAGTGCTCGTCACGATGTTCCTCTTCATGACGGCACCGGTCAGTGCGCATCTCGTATCCAAGGCGGCGATGCACCTCGATGGCAGCTTCACGGAGGAACGACGCGGGGGCGGGGACAGCACGCGCGAGGACGCGGACTGATCGACCTCGTCCCGCGCGCAGGGGGCTCGTCCTGGACGGGGACCGGGGTTGGTGACGGGGTCTGCTATTCCGGAATGCGTATCAGTATACCTCGCCTGCGAGTCCGGTCATCGCCAGGCCGATCAGCAGGGCGATCTTCGTAGCGGGCAGCGCCGAATCGACTTCCGCCCATTCCGACAGCGTGTGTCCGTCACCGCCGATCGCGCGGCCGATGGAGATCGATGGGATGCCGCGAACAACGCCGGCGTTCGCGTCCGTCGAGCCGGTGGCGATGGCACGTGCCTCCATGCCGTACACTCCGTGGGCATCGATTGCGGTCTGGATGAGCGGATGGGCACGTCGTTCCTCGAGCATCTGCGCAGTGCCGCCGGCGCGGTTGCGGAGAGTCTGCTCCTTCGCCCAGGCGACCCCGTGCGCGGCCGCGGCCCGGGCGACTGCGGAGTCGATCTGCGTATCGAGATCATTCAGCAGGATCGGGTTGACGCTGCGCAGGTCCATCGTGAACGATACCTCCTCGGGTATCGCGTTGTAGATCTTGCCGCCCGCGAGCATACCGACATTGTAGACGGCGCCACCCATGTACTCGGGGATTTCGATCGTGTAGATGTCGCGGATCGCATCGCTCAGCGCGCGTGCGGGATGCGGCCTTCCATGCGACGTGTTCGTGTGCGAGCCCTCGCCGTGGAACGAGTAGCGGGTCCAGTAGATGCCGAGCGCGCCGTAGTTGACGTCCGGGAGGCCGCCATCGAGGGCGACCAGCACATCGGCAACACCGGGGTTGTGCTCGAGCCAGTACTCCATGCCGAGCAGGCCGAGTTCTTCCTGCGCCGTGGCAATGAAGATCAGGTCGCCGCGCGTGCGCACGTCGGCGCGGTTCAATGCCCGCACCATGGCGAGCATGTTGGCGACGGAGGCACTGTTGTCGTGGACACCGGGCGCCCGCAGCACGCGTGATCTGCGGCCGGCCACCTCCGCACTGTCGTGTTTCACGGTGACATCAGTGTCCAACGGGTGCACCGTGTCCATGTGTGCCGCGAACACGACGGTCTCGCCGCCGCCCGCACCGGGTCGCCGCGCGATGACATTACCGATCGAGTCGATCGTGACGACCAGACCCTCGGCCTCGAGCTGAGCCTTCACGTATGCAGCGCGCTCCTGCTCGTGACGCGATGTGCCGGGAATCTCAGTAATGCGGATCCACTCCGCGACCTGGTCCTCGAAGCGGGCCTCGATCCACGCCAGCGCATCACGGACGGCGGTCTGCTGAAGCATCCGCTCATCGAATCGTGTCGGGTATTGCGGCTGCGTACTCGAGGCACCGGCGAGTGCTGCGCGGTCGATACGGGCAACGCGGCCGTTCGGGCCGCCCACCCAGCCATCGCCGTTCGGCGAAAACGCGACCGTGTTGTAATGGGTGGTGTCGATCGTCGACCAGGTCGCGCCGTGATCCCTGGAGACACCGATACCCGATGGCCCGACGGCCAGGAGCGGACGTATGGACTGCCCCGCTGCGTCGCCCATCGGCGTGAACGTGACAGGGCTGTACGCGATACCGTACCGTACCCCGTGCGGCAGTGACGACCCGGCCACCGTCCACGTACGGCCGCTATCGGTCGTGCGGATCACATTCGGGTGCTCGGCACTCCGGATCTCGTAGTTACCACCGGCCGCGACACCGTTCAGCGAGTCGCGGAACGCGATGCCGAAGATGCCGGATGTCGAATTGCCCTGAAGCGGTGTGTCGGCCGCGGACCAGGATGCGCCGCCGTCGCGCGTGACGTACACGCGTGCGCGCGAGCCGCCGCCCGTGCCGATCCAGCCGGTCGACGGGGGAGAGAGCGTCAGGGTCGTGCCGCTCGCCGCGAACCCCGCCTCACCCTCGATCAGTGTGGGCAGCGCGCTGGCGGGGACGCGGTTCCACGTGCGACCGTCCGTCGTGCGCACGATGTAGAGAGCGCCGCCCACCGGGTCGCCGTACGCGACGCAGTGCGCCGTGGTCCAGCACTGAAGCGCATCCATGAACACACCCTCTTCCGCGCTCTCCCACAGCACGGTCCAGCTGGATCCGCCATCAGTGGTTCGGTAGATGCGGGCGAGGCCGCCATCGAAGGAGGTACCGAGGAGCAACGCATTGCGTGCGTCAGCTGCCCAGGCGCCCGTGAAGAACAGCCCGGCCGCGCCGCGTACCGAGTCGGTACGCCAGGTGGCACCGCCATCGGTGGTGAGCGCATACACGCCGCCGCGTCCCGCGGCCCACACCACCTGGGCGGTCGGCGAGTGCAGCGCACGAAACTCCGCGTCGGTGCCGGTCTGCCGGGGAGGGAGTTGCGCCGAGAGCATGTGTGGAGCGAGCAGGAGGACAGCGATAGCAGCAGGGACGGGACGCATCATCGGAGGCTCCGGCGTAGGGGCACGGGTGAACGACCATTCTACCACACGAGGGCACAGCGGGCACAGAGCCCAGCCACGCAAAAGGGGGCGAGCCGAAGCCCGCCCCCTCCGCGTACTCGATTGGC
>JAGTUV010000160.1 GCA_018224305.1 Gemmatimonadota bacterium | reverse complement strand
CGCCACGCCATGGAGGAAGGTGCGCTCGGCGTCGGCTCATCGCTCATCTACGCGCCGGCGTTCTATGCGAAGACACCCGAACTGATAGCGCTGTCGGAAGAGGCCGGGCGCTACGACGGCATGTACATCTCGCACCTGCGCAGTGAAGGCAACGCGATACTCGAGGCCGTGGACGAACTCATCACCATCGCGCGCGAGGCACGCATACCCGCCGAGATCTATCACCTGAAGCTCGCGGGCGCGGACAACTGGCCGAAGCTCGACTCCGTGCTCGCCCGGATCGATGCTGCACGGGCGGAGGGCGTGCAGATCACGACGGACATGTACCTCTACACCGCCGGTGCGACGGGACTGGACGCGGCCATGCCGCCATGGGTTCAGGAGGGTGGGCTCCAGGAGTGGAAGAGGCGGCTGCAGGATCCGGTGACGCGGGCGCGGGTCGAGCGTGAGATGCGCACGCCGACGCACGAATGGGAGAGCCTCTACCTGCTCAGCGGCTCAGCGGAACGCGTGCTGCTCGTCGCGTTCCGACAGGACTCGCTCAAGCACCTGACCGGCAAGTCACTGGCGGAAGTCGCCGCAATGCGCGGTGTATCACCGGAAGTCGCCGCGATGGACCTGGTGGTCGCCGATGACAGCCGCGTCGGTACGGTGTACTTCCTGATGTCCGAGGAGAACGTTACGCGGCAGATCACGCTGCCGTACATGAGCTTCGGGTCGGATGCAGGGTCGATGGCCACGGAAGGTGTCTTCCTGCGGTCCAATCCGCATCCGCGTGCGTACGGCAACTTCGCGCGGCTGCTCGGCAAGTATGTCCGCGATGAGAACGTTATCCCGCTCGAGGAGGCCGTCCACAGGCTGACCACACTGCCAGCCACGAACCTGAAGCTGCGGCGACGTGGTGCATTGCAGCCCGGTCATTATGCCGACATCGTCGTGTTCGACCCCGCGACCATCCAGGATCACGCGACATTCGATCAGCCGCACCAGTACGCCACAGGTGTGCAGCACGTGTTCGTGAATGGAGTGCAGGTACTCAGGGACGGCGAGCACACCGGCGAACTGCCCGGTCGTGTCGTCAGGGGTCCCGGCTGGACGGGCTGGCAGTCGGAGAACGGGCGGGCGCCGTAACCTCACGGCACGCCGAGACGGGAGGACGCGCCGGGCGCGCGCCCTCCCATTGACGCGGACTCACCCGCCCAGGTGCTCCCGGAAGAAATCGACAGTCATCGGCCATGCGCGACGCGTCGCGGACATGTTGGCGCCGTCGCGCCCCTGCTGATCCCGCAGGAAGCCGTGGCCGGCGCCATCGAACAGGTGATAGTCGTACGGCTTGCCCAGCCGCTGCATTGCCGAGTCGGCGGGCGGGATGCTGGCGTTCACCCGGGCGTCATCGCCACCGTACAGCCCGAGCACCGGCGCGGACACTCCGGACAGCAACTCCGTGGCGGGCGAAGACCCGTAATATACGACGGCCGCACCCACGGACGCTGACTCGATTACGTGACGGAACGATGCGCTGCCACCCCAGCAGAACCCGACGATACCGTAACGGTCCGATGCTGCCGGCAGCGCCATGCCCCAGTCGGCGATCGCGACCAGCTGCGCATGGTAGGTGGCGGGATCGAGCGTGCGGATCGTACGCGTCGCTTCCTCCCTTACGGGCTCGCCGCTGTCGTCTGCCGGCACATCGTACTGCGTCATCAGGTCGGGAGCGATCGCGATGAAACCATCCGCCGCGAGCTGATCGGCTACGGCGCGGATCCAGTGTGTCAGACCGTAGATCTCGTGGACCACCAGTACCACCGGTGCCGGCGTGCTGCGCTCCGGGTACACGACCCACGCACGGATGCTGTCACCGCCCGCATCGATCATGGCCCATTCACCGTGGCGTGGCGACGTCTGGAGCCGTGCAGCGGCGTGGTCGGCGCCTGCAGGCAGGCCGGGATCCTGTGCGGTTGCGGCTGGCTGACTCGTGTCCCCGCTCCGGACCTGTTCGTCATCGGGCGCGGCCGACGCGCACGCGGCAAGCGCAGCAACCAGCAGGGGCAGTGCGAGCGGGGTGCTCCGGCCAATGATCATTCGACGCTCCGGCGAAGAAGGGGCAGGCGGACTACGCACGTACACGCAGTCGCGATGAGCCTCGTCAGGTGCGCGCAGCCGCCATGATACCGGTGATCGTGGCGATGTTAACGATCTCCTGCACGGACGAGAAGTAGTTCAGTGCGTTGACCGGCTTGTTCATCCCGATCAGAATCGGACCGATCACCTCACCACCCGCAATACGATGAACGAGCTTCAGTGAAATGTTGCCGGACTGCACGTTCGGGAAGATCAGTACATTGGCGTTGCCGCGAATGCGCGAGTGCGGGAAATTGGCGTCGACGATCTCCGGGACGAGCGCCGTGTCGGGCGCCATCTCACCCTCCACGATGAGGCCGGGGTCGCGCAGACGCGCGAGCTCCGTGGCGCGCGCCATCTTCTCCGCATACGGATGGTCGACAGAGCCGAAGTTGCCGAACGACAACATGGCGACGCGCGGCTCCACATCGAAGAACCGGCGCGCGACACTGGCGGCCGCGATCGCGATCTCCGCCAGATGTTCGGCGGTGGGGTCGATGTTGACAGTCGCATCGGCAAAGAACAGCACGCGGTCCCGCACGATCAGGCAGTACATGCCGGCAACGCGGCCGACACCATCCTTGAGCTTCAGCACCTCGAGCGCGGGCCGTATCGTTTCGGGGTATGAGCGGTTCAGGCCGTGCACGAGGCCGTCGGCATCGCCCATGTGCACCATCATCACGCCGAGGTACGCGGGATCCTGGAGCAGCAGGCGCGCCGTCTGCGGCGTGACGCCCTTGCGGCCGCGCAGCCGGTACAACTCCTCCGCGTAGGCCTCGAGGCTCGGCTTCGGATCGAAGATCTCGACTCCGTCCAGGTCGATGCCGAACTCAGTTGCGCGCGCGGCCACCTCATCAGCATTGCCGACGAGGACGGGCTGCACACTGTTGTCATCGATCAGATGCTGGCACGCGCGCAGGATTTTCTCTTCACCGGATTCCGGCAGCACGATACGACGCCGGCCGGCAACGCGTGCCTTGTGCACGAGTGAGCGCATGACCTGATGCGCCTTCCCGAGGATCCTGCGCTCCAGCCGTTCTGCATACTCGTCCCAGTCGCTGATCGGCTCGCGAGCCACACCGGTCTCCACGGCTGCACGTGCGACAGCAACCGACTCGCGTGTCAGCACCCGTGCATCGAACGGCTTCGGGATGATGTATTCCGGACCGAACGAGAAGCGGTCGCCGCCATAGGCGTTGATGACCGAGTCGGGCACGTCCTCCTTCGCGAGCTGCGCGAGCGACTGCGCAGCAGCGATCTTCATCTCCATGTTGATTGCGCGTGCGCGTACGTCGAGCGCGCCGCGGAAGATGAACGGGAAGCCGAGCACGTTGTTGACCTGGTTCGGGTAGTCCGACCGGCCGGTCGCCATGATGACATCGGGACGCGCGGCCTTCGCGGCCTCGTACGTGATCTCGGGGTCGGGATTGGCCATCGCGAAGACGATCGGATCCTTCGCCATCGCGCGCACCATGTCCTGCGTCACGAGGTCCTTGCTGGACACTCCGACGAACACGTCCGCGCCCTCGAGTGCCTCCTCGAGCGTGTGCCGATCCGTGTTGCGGGTGTACTGCTGCTTGTACGGATTCGACTCCTCGCCGCGCCCCTCGTACAGCACACCCTTGCTGTCCACCATCAGCACGTTTGCAGGATCGACACCCATCGCCACGTACATGTTCGCGCACGCGATACCGGCCGCGCCTGCACCTGCGAACACGACGCGGATCTTCGAGATGTCACGCTCCGTCAGCTCGAGCGCGTTGAGCAGCGCGGCGCTGCTGATGATAGCCGTGCCATGCTGGTCATCGTGGAAGACGGGGATGTCCATCTGCTGCTGGAGCGTCTCCTCAATGTAGAAGCACTCGGGCGCCTTGATGTCTTCGAGGTTGATGCCGCCGAACGTCGGCTCCAGCAGCTTCACGCAACGGATCAGTTCGTCCGGGTCCTGTGTGTCGAGCTCGATGTCGAACACGTTCACGTCGGCAAACCGCTTGAACAGGATCGCCTTGCCCTCCATGACCGGCTTGCCGGCCAGCGCACCGATGTTGCCCAGGCCGAGGACGGCCGTGCCGTTGGTCACCACCGCCACCAGGTTGCCGCGGCCGGTATAGCGGAACGCGTCGAGCGGATTGTCCTGGATCTTCAGACATGGGATGGCGACGCCCGGCGTGTAGGCGAGGGACAGGTCCCGCTGGGTGAGAAAGGGCTTCGATGCGACGATGTCGAGCTTGCCCGGGCGGCCGCCATCGTGGTAATCGAGGACTTCCTTCTCCCTGATTATCATACACACCTTCTGCGCGAGCGTGGCCGGAGCGCTGTCGCTCCACTGTGAAGCCCGCATGCTAGCCCCTGCACGCCGGTACTACAAGGGAGATCCTACCACCGACCGTGTCAGGGGATTGCTGACGCCAACCCGCTCATCACGGCCGAGGATAGCGTACCATCGCACTTTGCATTAGCGTCATGGATGCAATCCGAGTACGGGTCCGGACCACGACGCCTGCTCTCCGCGGCCATGCTGCTCGCCCTGCTGCTCGTTCAGGCAGTACCCGGCGTCTGCTCCGGCGCGGAGGGCCATGCCGCAGGCGGGCATGGCCACATCGGAGTCGGTGCGGACGGCCATGCCGCAGATGGGCACGACCACGCGGGTGCCGCCGGGACAACGTCGGGCACGGAATTGCATGGCCCGCCGCTGCACGCTGCGACCGGGTCTCATCTGCCGCCGGACTCCGGTCTGTACACATCGGCCCCCAGCGAACACGAAGGACCGTGTTCCGACGTCGTGCGGTGCCACTGGGCAGCCGTACATGCTGCGGCGCGCGGGTCTCTCGACACGCGACCGATCCTGACCGTGGTCGGTGATGCTCCCGCCAGTGCGCCTGTGACCACGGAGCATGCACTCCTCACACCCCCGCCGAAGCACTGATCCTGGTTCGCGGCATCCCGTCAAATGGCGGGTGCCAGGTATTCACGCGATCAGGAGTATCCGTCGAAATGCATGCATTCATGAAGCGCGTCGCCATCGCGGCGGCGCTGCCGGTCATCGTCGCGACCGCGCGCGCGGACGCACAGGAACACACAGGTCACGCAGCCCGGCCTGACACGTCGCACTCGTCTGTTACGGACCACATGTTCACGCGTGACCTGGGCGCAGGCTGGCGCATCCTCGGCATGGCACAGGTCTTCCCCGCCGTGTCGAGCGGATTCGGTTCGGGCGCGAGTGACGACGTGACGCAGACCGAAGCATACGCCACACAGCCCGCCGCAATGTTCAACATCGAGAGCCCGGGGTCGCGAGTTGTCCTGCGGACCACACTCAACTTCGAGGGCGTGACACAGCCGGATGGCGAGTTGACGTTCGGCGGATGGGGCGAAGGGTTCATCGACCGACGTCATCCGCATACCCTGCTGCACGAAGCGATGCTCAGCGTCAACCTGCCGGATGTCGCAGGGGGATCCATGTCGGTTTCCGCCGGTCGTGGATTCGCGCCTTACGGGACCGACGATCCCATGTCACGTCCGGTGGTGAAATACCCGACGAACCATCACCTGTCGCAGATTCTCGAGCGGTACACTGTCAACGCTGTATACCTGAACCGCGGCTGGAGCGTGGAAGCCGGCGCGTTCGATGGCGCGGAGCCTGAAGGGCCCTATGACTTCGGCAATTTCAGCGGTTTCAATTCATGGTCGGGCCGGGTGACGCATCGGTTCGGCGGCACGGGTGTGGCCGCGCCGTGGGAAGTGTCCGCGTCCTTTGCGCACGTGGTGGAGACGCACGATGGCGAAGAGAGCGCCAGCCGGCTGGCGAACGCATTCGTCCGTCATGAACGTTCGTACAGCTTCGGCAAGCTGTACTCTCTGATCGAGGCGTCGCTCAGCGACCCCAGGGAGGCGGGCGACGAAGGCTATTTCTCGGTGCTGGGCGAAGTACAGCTGACTCGGGGGCGGCACCAGCCATACGCGCGGGTGGAGGTCGCCACGCGGCCGGAATACGAGCGCGATGGCGCACCCGGCACAGATGGATTCTTCCGCTATGATCACGATGCCCACGCGCACGCTGCAACGCGCTGGGTCATCACCAGTGCCGGCTACGGCTATGAAGCCACGCGGCTGCCATACAGTGCGCGCCCATTCATTGAGCTGCAGCACAACAATGCGGCAAACGCGCGCGGCGACGTCTCCGCAACCGAGTTGTTCGGGACTACCAGCTTCTTCTCGGTGACCGCGGGGCTCCGGCTGTTCATCGGTGGCGGCCCCATGCGCATGGGGTCGTACGGCGTACTGGATGCGATGACGACTCATGGTGCGATGATGCATGACGGCATGTCACACGACGGGACTATGGACGGGATGGATCACACGAACCACCACTGAGGGTATCGGGCGGACCGCCGCAGGTGCAGCTGCATGAGCTGCCTGCGTCGGTTCGCCGCACCCCGGGACTCCCTACCACTCAGCCCGCTTTGCCCGGCTTCGCCCCGCCGCCTATCTTGGTCGTCGTCGATCCATTAAACGCCTGGCGGGATCCGCGCATCCCTGTTTATACAGCCGCGCCAATTCGACGGGCGCGACACCCTGGCAACACCATCGGGAGACAGCGTGACCGCAGCCATGCAGCGTCTGCTGAACATCCGTCGCGACGAAGTCGCCCCCGTCCTGATGGCGGCCTTCTACTTCTTCTGCATCCTGATCGCGCTCCAGGTGCTGCGTCCCGCCCGGGAGGCGCTCGGCATGGAACGCGGCATCGAGGCCATCCGCTGGCTGTTCCAGGGCACGCTCATCATCACGCTGTTCGTGAACCCTGTCTTCGCGTGGCTGGTCAGCCGGTTCCGGCGCATGGTGTTCATCTCGACGACGTACCTCTTCTTCGCCGCGAACCTCGTCATCTTCTACATCCTGCTCGTCTTCACGCCGACCGCCATCGGCCAGACCAGCGGCCAGGTGTTCTACGTCTGGATGAGCGTGTTCAACCTGTTCGTCACGATGATATTCTGGGCGCTGATGGCCGACCGCTTCGCATACGAGCAGAGCAAGCGTGTGTACGGCCTGATCGCCGTCGGCGGTACGGTCGGCGCCATTGCCGGCTCGTCGATGGCGGCGTTGCTCGCCGAGCGGATCGGCACCCCGATGCTGCTGCTCATCGCAGCAGCCTTCCTCACGCTCGCCGTGGTTTGTGCGTGGCTGGTGACACGGATGACCGCGGCATGGAACGAAGGCAGTACCGACACCCTCGCCGCCGCCGCGGCAGGCGAGCGCACCATCATTGGGGGTACGGCGTGGCAGGGATTTTCGGCCGTGAGCCGGTCGCCCTACCTGCTGGCCATCGCGGCGTACGTGCTCATCCTCGCCGTGCTCGTCACGTTCGTCTACTTCACGCGCCTGCAGATGGTCGCCGCGCTTGGCGAGGACACGGACATGCGCACCGGCGTATTCGCGCGCATTGATCTCGCGACCCAGGTCGCGACGCTCGTGCTGCAGGCAGTCGTCGCCGGCCACTTGATGCGACGGCTCGGTGTCGCCGTTACCCTCGCCATCACACCCGTAATCGTCGCGCTCGGATTCATCGGCCTCGCCATAATCGGCAGCCTCGCCGCGCTGGTCGTCTTCGACGCGACGTTCCGCGCGACGCAGCGCGCACTGATGCGGCCTGCACGCGAGACGCTCTTCACCGTCGTGACCCGCGAGAGCAAGTACAAGGCGAAAGCGTTCACTGACACCTTCGTCTATCGCGCAGGCGACTCCGTCGGGGCCGGTGTCGAGGGGCTGCTCGGCCGGCTCGGCATGGCGCTCGTCGGGCTCGCCAGTGTCGCCGTGCCGCTGGCCCTCGGCTGGGCCGCGCTCGGCGTCTGGCTCGGCCGCCGGCAGCGCCTCCTGGCCGAGGACCCTGACCAGGATCCCGCCGCAGCGCCGCGCAGCCGGGCGGCCGCGGTCTGATCAGCTGCGCCCGGGTGGATCATGCTCGCGAATGTGAAGGCCGGCCTTTCAGCGTGAGTCGCGACACTGACGATTCCGCTGTGCGGCTGCACGCACTGCATCGCGTCCGCGCGGCTCGTCTGAAGGTCGCTGGCCAAGCAGTAGATCTGGCACGTCCGTGAACACTCCGGTGACACCGGCGTCGGTGAGAGCCGTCATTCGCTCTACGTCGTTGACGGTGTAGGGATGCAGCTCGAGGCAGAGATTGGCAGCGGCGCGAGCGAGCTGGTGATCGACATCGCGCCACGAGGGACCGATGCCGACCGCGTACTCGCTGATGCGCGGCAACCGCGCCTGAATGGTGCGCGGCGTCTCCGGGCGGGCGTGCAGCAGCTGAATCAGGGGCAGCGACGCATCCATGTCGCTCATCTTTCGAAGACTTCGCTCACTGAACGACTGGATAACAACACGCCACTCGGTGGCGGCCGGCTCGCGCAGCCCGAACTGGTCGAGCAGCACGAGTAGCGCCTCCTCCATGCCCGGTGCTTCCTCCGGGTTCTTCGTCTCGATATAGAAGCTCGCGCGGTCCGCGTAGCGCTCGAAGACTTCCTCCAATGAGGGAATGCGCGTGCCGACGAAGGCGTCGCGTGCCCGGTCCGGATGCGCGGTGTTGAACCAGGAGCCGGCGTCGCAGCTGCGGACCTGCTCGAATGTGTGGTCGATGACCCGGCCGCGGCATCGTCCACCGGTCGTGCGCTCGAGTGTATCATCGTGCAGAACCACGAGCACACCGTCGCTCGTCATCTGCAGATCCTGCTCGATGAAGTCGGCCCCCAGTTCGAGGGCCAGGTCGTACGATTCGAGCGTATGTTCCGGTGCGTAGGCGGACGCGCCGCGGTGGCCGATCACGAGCATGGCGGATCCCTCGACAGGAATGATCACAGGGCCGGCGGCCGGATTGCAGCCGGTGACTGCCAGGAGGACGCTGAACAGGGGCAGTCTGGAAGTATGCATGGCCGTGAATATATGTCGTGCGCGGCCGGCGCGGCGACGCCGCGCGCTGGGGCTGGAAGCCGGGCGGCCGCTGTCGCGCAGCCGTGAAGGTGCTGGCGTTCGCGGCCTGCCGCGGCGTTTCGTGGGTCGTCCCTCGAGGGGCTGTGCAGACGCCTTCGCCAGCGGTATTATGTAGGGTGGCCGAGACCGATCGGTCACATCCCGATGATGTGATGCACCCCCATCGGAGGAGGTCTGGCAGATGCAGAGCAGCGACGATCGGCCGGTGGCCGAAGACGGATCGGGCGTGCGGTTCCGGGTGTCACCCCGGGCAGCGCGAGCCGATCGCCTTCCCGGAACCGCCCGAACCGCCCCACGAGGACCTTACTCACAGATCGGCGACGACGAGACCCACCGTCGCCTTCAGGAAGCCCGGAACCGGGCTCGCCATTCCACAGAAGCTTTGATCCGCAGAGAACTCGGCCCGGAATGGGCTGACGACTAGCGGAAGTCTGTCGCGCTTCTCCCCGCGAGCCGATTGCTGATGGCCGCGGGGAGTTCGCGCAGGTCAGAAGTCGGACCCGAGGCTGATGTTGAATCGCCACCGCGCGCGCTGTCCCGCGGCCGCGCCGATGGCGATCGGTCCGAGCACCGTCGGCCACACAGCTCCCAGTTCGCCGCCCAGCCGCCACGCATCCGCTGCACCCATTGCGTCGACGGCATCCGCAGCCGTGATTGCCCGCAGGCGCAGCCGCACGTATCCGCTCAACAGTGTCGGAATGGCGCCATCCAGCCCGATCGTCGCCTGATGACGGCTCCGCATGGCGCCCCTGGGCAGCCAGGGCGCGACATCCGGGTATGCAGTCGGCAGCAGATCGAGCGGGGTGTCCGGACTGGACGTCGCCAGCTCCATGAACAGAGCGGCCTGCCTGCGCTGATATGCAACGGTGCGACCGGCCCGCAGCCGCGCCCGCTGGTACTCGAGACCGCCCGCGCGCAGCTCCGCCTCGAGGAGCGGATCCACGCCGACAGCACGGTCGGGGTCGGGTGATTGCGTGATGCGCAGTACGGGTCCGAATGCCCAGCGTTCCGGAGTGTCGATGCCGCGTATGTGGTCGCCACTGCCGAACAGGGACAGGTACCAGTCGCCGAGCGTGCGGTGCACCTCTCCGCCTCCTCGCACACTCAACCGCCGTACGTTCAGCAGGTCGGCAACGGTATCTGAATCGAAGACGCGGAGACGCTGCTCACCGGCGTGGACTCCCGCGTTCCAGCGAAGACCGGGCACCTGCGCCGAGAACAGGGACGCCTCGATACCTGCGTCATGCCGCAGTTCATCAATGGAACCCGCCAGCCTGAATTCCACGGGTGTGTTCAACGACGCGCGCTGCTGCAGCGACACCCATGCGCCCGCACCGACGTCGTTGTTCCAGCGTGCGGAACCGGCGATGTTTGCGCTCGCGACCGGGGTGACATCGATCACGAGCGTCGCCGTCGTGCCATCGTCATTGAACTCCACGCGCGGCCACACCGACTGAAACAATCCTGTCATGTACAGCGCGGATACGCGACGAACGATGTCCTGCGCATCGTACTCGCGTGCTGCGCCCATCACGCGACGGATCAATCGCTCGAACGCGACGTCGCCACCTTCGATCCGGAGTCCGTCGATGCGCGCTGGTGGCGGTGCAGGGTCACGCCGCGCGGCCGGCTGCTGCTGCACGGGCGGCGCCTGCTCGAGCACGGCGTCATATCCAGTCCGCAGCAGCGCACGCGCGTCCGCAGGGAAGTACGTCTCGGAGAATCCCGGCTCGATGGCGGGCAGCACCAGGATGTCGGGCTCGGCGGCAGGTCGTGCATTCTCGATGAGCAAACGCAGCGCACGCACACCCATATCGAGCACGCCGCGCTCCTGAACGTTCGACGCAGGACGGAGCACGTCGATGGCGATGACAGGGCGATCCGATAGCGTGCGTGCGACCGATACCGGCAGATTGTTGGCGACGCCGCCATCGATCAGGACGCGGTCGTCCCATTGCACCGGCGCGAATACGCCCGGAACCGCCATGCTGGCCCGTACCGCGCGGGGAAGGTCGCCTCCGCCGATCACGAACTCCGCACCCGTAGACAGATCGGCCGTCACCGCGCGGTAGCGGATTGGCAGGTTGTCGTAGTCGTTGCGTGCGCGAACCCCTGCGTCGAACAGCATTTCCACGAGCCGCTGGTTGATGCCCGTGCTCGGCAGGAAGCCGCCATGAAAACGGCCCCGGCTGATGCCGAACGCGAGCAACGGACGCCGGGGGTCGCGGCCGGGACCCACCAGCACCGGCGCGGGAGCAAATCGCTCGAGCCAGTTCTCGCTCGCAATCATGGCACGGATCTCCACCGGCGAATAGCCGGCCGCGTAGAGCGCGCCGACGATCGCACCCATACTCGTCCCGACCACAAGATCCGGCCGGTAGCCCAGCTCCTCGATCGCCACGATCGCCCCCGCGTGCGACAGGCCGCGAGCGCCACCGCCGCTGAGAACCAGGCTGTGCTGCGCGCTGGATTGACGGGGGAGCAGGGACAGGAAGAGCAGTAAGGCCGTTATGGCCCACAACCGCGGTCCCCACGGACCCGGATTCCAGATGCGAGATGGACTCATCCGACCATACTAACGCCCCGGGAAAGGGTGCAGGATAGGGGGCCGATCATTCTGTCCTGCGCTGCCCCAGGCTCGAAACTCGCTCGCCGCCCCCGATTCCCGTGGAAAAGACATGGCTGGATGGGATCAGATGCAACGTGGGAACCAGGTCCGGAGGTTTTCAACCCAGGGCGCGGCGGGCTTCCTCCAGCCGTTCCGGGTTCCCGATCTCGAGCCAGCGGGCACCGCCAATGTCGTACCGGGCGATCGGGCGTCCCTGCGATGCGAGGCGCAGATAGACATCGATGATGGAGAACGCGCCCGTCTCCGTGACGAGATCCATGAGCGCGCGGGAGATCACGTGGATTCCCGCGAACGCGAACGGGATGGGATCGACGCAGTCTGCATGCACCTCGGCGGGGCCGCCGCCGCGCGAGTGCATGCGCCCGCACAGGCCGTTTTCGTCGAACAGCAGATATCGCGATGTCTCACGCCGGCTGACGGCCAGCGTCGCGAGGGCGCCGGAGTGCACGTGCGAGGTGTACATCGCGTGAAGGTCGACATCGCAGAGGACGTCCACGTTGTGCAGGAAGAACGAGCCGGTGTGCCGGAGCAGCGGCTTGGCGTGCAGCAGGCCGCCGCCGGTCTCGAGTGGGGCATCGGCCTCGTGTGAGAATGAGACCGTCGTTCCGAAGTCATCGCGTGCACGCACGAACTCGATGATGCGTTCCGCGTGGTGATGCACATTGATGATGAGATGGTCCGCGCCAGCAGCGATCAGGCGGCGTGCGACACGCTCGAGTGCTGTCGTTCCGGAGACGTCGATCAGCGCCTTCGGCGTATCGCGCGTGAGATCGCCGAGCCGCGTGCCGAGGCCGGCGGCCAGAATCATTGCGTCCAATTCTATGCTCGCGTCAGGTGCCGCGGGCGACGCGGCTGCGCCTGCCCTCGGCGCCATCCTCGGGGGTGGGGCGCGGTCCGCCCGTGCGGTCCCGGGGGCTGACTACCCTCTCGGCGCGTTCGACCGGCTCCTTTGCTTCGGTATCCCTCGGCCATCTGTCTTCCTCGCGATGCGACAGACGCACGTTGACCTCCGGGTGCGAATGACGGATGTGGGCGCCGAGGCGCTCGGCGAAGTACACGGAGCGATGCTGTCCGCCCGTGCAGCCGAAGCTGATGGTCAGGCTGGTGAACCCGCGTCGCACGTACTCCTCGATCTGCGAGTCGACGAGAGAACGCACATGGTTCCAGTACGAATGCGATTCAGAGCAGCGCTCTATGTATTCGACAACGCCCGCGTCGCGGCCGCACAGAGTGCGGTACTCGACGTGGCGGCCGGGATTCGGCAGGCTGCGGCAGTCGAAGACGTACCCGCCGCCGTGGCCGCCCTCGTCATCGGGGTATCCGCGCTTGAAGCTGAATGAGTTCACCCGGACCGTCAGGCCCGGCAGGGCATCGGCGTCCTCACCCTTGTGAGCCCACGATTCCACGATGCGCTCCAGAACGGACTGGAGTTCCGGCACGTCGATCGGCATGCCACTGGCCAGCAGGCGCCGGATGTTGCGCGCGGCGAACGGTACACTCTGCAGAAATCTCGGCTTGCGCTCGAAGAACCCCCGATAGCCGTATGCGCCCATCGCCTGCATGATGCGCACGAGCACGTAACCGCGGTACAGCTTCACGAATTCGTCGCGGTCGAACTCGAGGTGCCTGCCGAGCGCGTCGAGATAGTGGTTCAGCAACTCGTCGCGGATCTGATGAGGGATGTCCGCCTTCGCATCGTACAGCAGCGATGCGATGTCGTATTGCGGCGCGCCGCGACGGCCGCCCTGATAGTCGATGAAGTACGGCTCGTCATCGACCATCATGATGTTGCGCGACTGGAAATCCCGATACAGGAAATGGCTCGTATCCGCGCGAAGCAGGTAATCCGCGAGTGCGGAGAAATCGTTCTCCAGTCGCTGCTCGTTGAACGGCACGTGCGCGAGTTTCAGGAAGTGATACTTGAAGTAGTTCAGGTCCCACAGGATCGATTGGCGGTCGAACGCCTCGCGCGGGTACGCGACGGAATAGTCGATGACGCGACCGCCCTCCACCTGGAACCGCGGCAGGATTTCGACAACACGCCGGTAGATCGGAAGCATAGAGGCTGGAAACTGTGAGCCGGGTTCGTTCTTGCGGGCTTCGACAAGCGCATTGAACAGCGTGGTGTCGCCCAGGTCCTCCTCGATCCAGACGCCGACCGCCTCATCCTGGCCGTAGATCTCCGGCACGGGCAGGCCTGCCGCCCGGAATGCGTCCGTATACGAGAGGAACGCGCGGTTCTCCTCGTGGTCCGGCCCGACGGCGCCCACAGCCGTACGCAGGTCATCGCCGATCAGGCGGTAGTAACTGCGGTTCGAGCCGTCTCCCGCGATCTCCAGAATGGAGCGGGGCGGACGGCCGAAACGGGCTGAATAGAGGCGGACCAGTGCTTCGTACATGCGCGACTTCCGTTGGGAGATTTCATCCCCCGAAGGTGCATGATCCACGCCAATTACCGATTCTGTTGGGAGAGAACGCGACGCCGCGCGATTCATTTCGTTCAAGATGCCGGGTCGGCCGAAGCCGCGCAATCCGGAACTTTGGTTCGCCGTGCGCGGTAACGGAGGCTCCGGCTGCCCTGGACGGTTCCGGTGGCGGTCGAACGGAGAATCGCTGCGGAGGATGGAACTCATGAGGAAGATCGCGTGCTCGATAGTGGCGCTGGCGCTGCTGGTGCCGGCTGATGCCGAAGCGCAGCGCCGCGGCAATATGTACAGGTACAATGCCTATAGCTTTTCGCCGTATGCTGGCGTGCTCATGGATGCGTTCGACGCGGAACCGGATGGCAGCAACCTGGGGTGGATCGCCGGGTTCCGCGCAGGCTATACCGAGAGCGAGCGCACCAATTTCCATCTGAACCTCGGTTACGCGCAGACCGGGGATGTCGCGCCGCGACCGCTGGTGGGCGACCCCGTGATCGTGGACAACCAGTGGGTGCTGCTGACTGCGGGCGGTGACTTCGCGCTCGTCCCCGGCAACACGAGCGTAGCGCTGGGCGTCGACCTGGGTGTCGGCTGGCTGCGCACGCGCCCCGTTCAGCCGGAGGCAGGCTCGGGCCGGCAGACGTGGAGTGCGCACGATGTTGTCGCTCCTGCGCTGATCGTCCGACACCAGTTCACGCCGCGCGCGGGCGTGTACGTCTCCGCGCAGGATTACATCTTCGACCTGTTGAACGGTTCGGCACAGCACAGCCCCGCGTTCACGTTTGGTCTGACGATCCGGTGAGAACGAACCGGGAGGCGGCGGCCTCCCGGTTTCTGCGTCATGGTCCTGTTCAAACGGCCGTGACGCTTATACCTATATAGCGCGGCGCGAGCCGCCTGCCACCGTCTCCCCGACGAAACTGCCGCCGCGCTCATCTGCCCGGTCGGCCGCAAGCTCCACATCGATTACGGATAGTGTGATGAAGATGACGACCTGTGTCCTCGCGGGGATCGGTGCGCTCATGATCGGCGGCTGCGCCGCGGGCAAGCGACCCGTCACGCCCCGGCCCACTGTCGTGCGCACCGAGCGGGATGTTCACGCGGCGCGCGTGCGTGAGTCGGATCCGGTGCCTCTTCGCGCATGGGAAGACGCCAGCGGCCGCGCGCTGCGCTCCGGTCTGAACATTTCGCCGTCGTTCCGGGAGCGCATCGCGTTTCCGCACGGCGACGCGCACGCAATCGCCTATCGTTTCACACTGGTGCGCGGCCAGGCGCTGCGCGTGAGTGTGACACCGGCGGGCGCCGCAGGGACGGTGTTCGCCGACATGTTCCATCACATCGGTACCGACATCTTCCGGCCGGTACACTGGGTGTCGCAGGTCTCGCGCAGCGTCGGTAGCGGCGGCACATTCGTCGCCCGCGCAGATGGCGAGTATGTGTTGCGCGTGCAACCGCCCGTCGGCATGACCGGCATCTACGATGTCGCGGTACTGACCGATGCGTCGCTGATCTTCCCTGTGAAAGGCGCGGACGCAGCGGCGATCGGCAGCGGGTTCGGCGACCCGCGTGAACGCGGCGCACGAGCTCATGAGGGCGTCGATATCTTTGCACCCCGCGGCACACCGGTGCTCGCCGCCACAGACGGCCTTATCGAGAAAGCACGCAACACGCCGACGGGCGGCCTGGTGATCTGGCAGGCGGACGCGGCTTCGCACCTGACGTACTATTACGCCCACCTTGACGAACTGCTCGTGCGCGAGGGCACGTACGCGCGCGCGGGCGACATCATTGGCACGGTCGGCAACACAGGCAATGCGCGCGGTGCCCGGCCCCACCTGCACTTCGCGGTCTATCATCCGGGTATGGTGGCCGTCGACCCGGCGCCGCTGCTGGCGGCGCGCAGTGAGTTGCACGATGTGCTCATCGCAGGGCACTCGCTCGGAGCCATCACCCGTGTCAGCGCGGATCGCGTTCGCCTCCGCCGCTCTCCATCCCTCGCCGGTCCCATCATCACCGAACTCTCGCGCGACACGCCCCTGCTCGTGCTTGGCGATACGGGCGAATGGCAGCGTGTCGTGCTGCCGGACGGCACGAGTGGATTCGTCGCCGCACACCTGACGGACTCCGCTGACGCAGCCCGGCAGGACCCCTGACGACAGACGCAGGAGCCCCCGAAACACGCGGGCGATCCGACCGTGCGTTGTAGCGGACGCATGGCGTGGCCCTGCCGTGCGTTGCGCATGGCGCGGAATCAGCAGCCGGAGCATACGAACAAAAAACTTCCGGAATTGCGTAACAGTCGTACATTTGTATCGACCCAGGGCGGTACGGTTCCGGACGGGTGATCTGCAACTGATTGTCGGCAGCAAAGATCCGGAATCGTACCCCACTGGTCCGTCGATTGCCTTCCGGTAGCGCAAGTCCCGCGGCCGACGAGCCGCAGCTGTACGCGGCCGCCCGCGAGTGGACGGCGAGCGAAACGAAACCGACAATAAGGTGAACGCGATGAAGCGGAATGTGTGGCTGGTAGCGCTCGTGATGGTTGCTGCAACCGCAGCGTGCGGGAAGCGTCAGGCCCCGGTACAGCCGGAGCCGCAGACGCCTCCGCCGGTGCAGGCGCCCCCGCCGGCGCGGCCGGCTCCGACACCGACGAACGACGGTGCGGCCGAGCGTGAGGCGGAGCGTCGTCGTATCATCTCGATCCTCGAGCAGACCGTGCACTTCGATTACGACGAGGCGACGATCCGTACGGATGCACAGGAGCGCCTGGCCGCCAAGGTGCCGCTGCTTCGGGCGAACCCGGGCATCCGTATCCGCCTCGAGGGTCATGCGGACGAGCGTGGCTCGGTCGAATACAACCTGGCGCTGGGGATGCGCCGCGCGAATGCGGTCCGTCAGTACCTGATGGAGTTCGGCATTGATGGATCGCGCTTCGAGACGTTCAGCTACGGCGAGGATCGTCCGTCGGTGCAGGGTGCGACGGAGTCGGCGTGGTCGCAGAACCGTCGCGCGGAGTTCCGTATCACGACGGGCATCTGAACCGACAGCACGGCACGGGCTTCGGCGGCGGCGCAGAGAAGGTGGCGGCCCCACCTTCTCTCCACCTCCGGGTGGGCGACCACCGCTCCGGCGGTTTCCTCCGAGTCGCCGGCGGTCGCACGCGCTCCCGCTGAAGCCGGCCGGGCTGTTCGCACGAGAGGCGCACGGATCATTGATCCGGGCGCCTCTTTCGTTGCCGCTGCCGAAGACAGTGCCGACCGGGCCTCAGTCATCCATCCGGGGATGGCTCTCGCGATCGGGAGTATCGGCGTCACGGCTGCCCGGACGCGCTTCGGGCGTGTTCTGCTTGATGACGTCGTGCTTGCCCTCGCGCTTGAGGTCGATACGCTCCTGGTGCGACGCGTTGTTGTCGGCCTCCGTGCGCTGCTTCGATGAGCCGGTCGATCCGCCCACTTCACTGGCGTCCTTGCCGGCCTCACGCGCTTTCCGGGCGGCCGCACGGCGTTGCTTGTTGTCGCCTTCCATCTGCTTGCCTGCCATGTGCCTCCTCCTGCTGCAGTATGAGAATGCAGGACAATGGGGCAATGCGCGTGCCGGCATCGGTTGCGGCTGCACCCCGCAGTCCCGCCAGCAGCCCCAACCCAGCCCCGATCCCGCAGCCAGCCAGCCATCACACCGCAGTCAGCATCGCAAACCACCTCAAGCCCCGTCCTCCAGCAGCCGCATGAACACTTTCCGCCGCAGTTCCGCGGGCGCCGTCTCGCGGCACTGGAGGGCCACCAGCTGCCGGTATGCGCGATCGAAATCGTACTGCGGATAACAGGTCCGGCAGCGATCCAGGTGCTCCTGCACCCGTTGCGCGTCCTCGGTGCAGAGCTCGTTGTCGATCAGCGCCCACAGCTCCTCGAGCGCCTCGCCGCACGTGCATTTCTCTGTCATACGGCGCTCCTGCGCAGGTAGCCCATCTCCACGGCATACTCATACAGCGCCCGCTGCAGCAGGCGGCGGCCGCGATAAAGCCGGCTCTTCACTGTGCCGAGCGGAACGCCGACAATGTCGGCGATCTCGGCATAGTTGAGGCCTTCGATATCGCTGAGCACGACCACCTCGCGGAAATCGACCGGGAGCCGCTCGACGGCGCGCGAGACCTCCTCATCGATAAACGACGCGAAGAAACGATGCTCGGGGTCGTCCGCGGTCACGTCCCGCAACAGACCCACGGCGCTCACGGCAGCGACATCGTAGTCGAGCTCGCTCTCGAGCGTTTCGGGGGTGCGCGCCTTCTTCTCCCGCGTACGGAGAAAGACATTGCGCGCGATGGTAAACAACCACGCGCGCGCGCTCGTGCCGCGCTCGAACGTGTGCCAGTGGCGGTATGCGCGCAGAAACGTCTCCTGCACGACATCGTCGGCCTCCGCCCGATCCCCACCCGTGAGCCGCAGCACGAAGCGATACACGGCGTCCAGCCAGGGCAGCGCCTCCTCCGTAAAGCCCGCCTTCGGCAGGGGGCGCTCATCGCCGGCACCGGAGCCGCCTCCACCGGCGTCGTTCCGGGGCCCGTCCCCGTCCACGATCCCGATCCCGATCCCGATCCCGATCCCGATCCCGATCCCGATCCCGCCTCCGGCCCCGATGCCGGCGCCCGGTGAGCCGGCCGGCAGTTCTCCCGCCCCGGGGCCGTTCCCCCTCGTTGCGTG
>JAGTUV010000159.1 GCA_018224305.1 Gemmatimonadota bacterium | reverse complement strand
GCGGCGACTCGCCGACGCCATCGAGACGGGCAAACCGTTCACCATCCAGGTCGCGGGCGAACGGCTGCGCGTGCCGGCGGATGTCACGTTCAACGTCGAGCACGAGCGCGCGGGCTCCGATGAGGAACTGGAGTTTCAACTGCTCTGGACGAAGGAATAGCGACGCGAGCGCGCACGACATCCGGCGTGCAGCTCAGACGACGGGCATCTCAGAACGGGAACAGCCACGGCACGATGATGATCGTGACAATCCCGAGCAGGACCTGGAGCGGCAGGCCGACGCGCACGTAGTCGCGGAACCGGTAATCACCCGGTCCGAGAACGAGCATGTTGACGGGCGTCGATACCGGCGTCGAGAACGCAGTGGACGACGCGACCGCGACGGTCATGAGGACGGGGTAGGGCGAGATGCCGAGCTGCACGGCAGCGCCAAGTGCGACCGGCGCGATCAGCGCGGCAGTTGCGGTGTTCGAGATGAACGAGCCCATCAGACCGGTCAGCACGTAGATGGCCGCGAGCAGCGCGATGGGTCCGGCGCCGCTGACGGCTGCCAGCTGCGTGATGATGAGGTCCACACCGCCCGTCTTCTGGAGCGCGGTGGCCATGGGCAGAATCGCGGCGATCAGAATCACGCTTTCCCAGTTGATCTCGCGATAGGCCGCCGTCATGTCGAGGCAGCCGGCGAGCACCATGAACACGGCGGCCAGGAGCACGGCGATGGCGGCGGGCACGACCTCGAACGTGAGCAGCACGAGCATGGCGAGCGTGATCACGAGCGCTGACACCTCGTGCCGCGACAGCGGTCCCTGCTCGCGCGTATCATGCGTGCGTGCGACCACCACGAAGTCGCGACTGTCATCGCGCAACCGGTTGATGCCGCGCTCGGACCCGGCGACCAGCAGCGTATCCGCGAAGCGCAGCGGAATGGCCGCGAGGTCGCCCTCCACCGCCACACCGTGCCGGCGCACCGAGAGCACGTTCACGCCGTAGCGGCTGCGGAACCGGGCCGCGGCGAGCGTCTGCCCCAGCAGTCGCGAGCGCGGCGTGAGCAGCACTTCCGCCAGCACGGCGTCGGACTCGCCCATACTGATCAGGTCCAGAGCGAGCTCGCTGCGGAGCCGCGCGATCGCGTCCGGTGTCCCGTGCACATCCATCTCGTCGCCCTCACGGAGCGGTTCCTCGGCCGTGCGCGGCACCCGCTGCATCCGGCCGGATGACCCCTGCGCCCGCCGGATGGCCACGATATTGACCTGAAACTGACGACGCAGACCTGCGGTCGCGGGTGATATGCCGGCCAGCGGAGACTCTGCCGTCACGCGCAGGCGCGTGGTCGAGCCGAATGAATAGCCCTCCGTCAGTTCCTCCCCGGACAGGCTCGTCACACTGTCCGCGCCGACGGGTCGGTCCACGGGCGCACGCGCCGGGAGGAGTCGTCCGCCCATCACCGCGAGCACGGCCGTACCGATCAGCAGCAGCACCACGCCGACGGGTGTGAAATCGAAGAAGCCGAACGGCTCGTAGCCGGCCGTCTCCAGCTGGTTTGCGACAATGATGTTGGGTGGCGTGGCGATCAGCGTGAGCAGGCCGCCCAGCAGCGCGCCGATCGCGAGCGGCAGCAGCAGCAGGGACGGGCTGAGCCGCGCATTGCGTGCGAGCGACGATGTGACCGGCAGCATCAGTGCGACGGTGCCGGTCGTGCTCATGAAACCGGACAGGAAACCGGACCCGAGCATGACGATCGCAGTCGCGCGTGCGCGGCCGGTGCCTGCCAGCCGACCCAGCAGCCGGCCGAACCGCTCGGCGAGGCCACTGCGGAACATTGCCCCGGCGACCACGAAGAGCCCGGCAATCATGATGACCACGGGATCGGAGAATCCGGCAAACGTCTCCGCCGGCGTGAGGATGCCCGTGACCGAAAGTGCGAGCAGCGAGAGCAGGGCAACCAGGTCCAGGCGCAGCCGCTCGCTCATGAACAGCAGGATCGTGATGCCGAGAATGACGAAGACGATCAGTGTTTCGGCGGTCATCAGCTCCGATCGGATCTGTCGAGAATCTGTCCAGCGCGCAGCGTATGGTCCAACGTGACGCGGGCTCCCCATGCCTCGCGACGCTGCGCGGGCACGGGGTCAGGCATCATATAGGCGCATTGCGTTCGTGCCAAGCGGGCGGCCGCGCTGCCATTCCGTTATCAGTCATTGCGCAGCGGGCCGGTTTTTGCACCGGCGGCACATCTCGTACATTAGGGTCTGCAGCGTGATCCGCGCGCATCCGTAGTCACAATGTCCGCGTCAGAAACGCACCACCGATTGGAGAAGCCGGGTTGACCGATCTCGTTCTGCTTCGCAGCCTTGGCTATATCCTCGTCGCCGCCGCAGTCGTCGTCGTGCTGGCGGCGCGGCTGCGCATCCCGAGCATTGTTGCATACCTGGGCGCCGGTCTGCTGCTGGGTCCGATGACGGGCCTGATCACGGTGGGCGAGGAGATCCATCTGATCTCGGAAGTCGGCATCGCGCTCCTGCTGTTCCTCGTCGGGCTGGAGCTGAGTCTCGACAAGATCCGCGACGTCGGCCGCGTGGCGGTGCTGGCCGGCCTGGGTCAGGTGGTTTTCACGGCTGCGGGAGGACTGGTCATCGCGCTGCTGCTCGGGTTCGAGTTCATCGAATCCCTGTTCCTCGCAACCGCACTCACGTTCAGCAGCACGGTCGTCGTCGTGAAGCTGCTGGATCAGAAGAAGGAGATCGACGCGCTCTACGGCCGCATTGCCGTCGGCATTTTCCTGGTCCAGGACCTGGTCGTCATTGTCGCACTGACGTTTTTGGCCGGGCTGGGCGACCCCGAAGCTCTGACTCCGGCCGGCATGGGAATCGGTCTGGTCAAGGCGTTCGCCGGCATGGGCCTGCTGCTCGGCGCGGCTCTCGTCGCCGCGCGCTATCTGCTGCCGCGCGTGTTCGCGTGGGTCGCTTCCTCGTCGGAAGCGATGCTGATCTGGAGCCTGTGCTGGTGCTTCCTGTTCGTCATCGGTGCCGAAGTGCTCGCGCTCTCGCTCGAGATCGGCGCGTTCCTCGCCGGCCTGAGCCTCGCGCAACTGCCATACAATCACGACCTGCGCCGTCGCGTGCATCCGCTGATGAACTCGTTCCTCGCCGTGTTCTTCGTCTCGCTCGGCGTGCAGATGGAGTTCGGCGGCGCAGCGGAGCACGCGCTGTCGGCTGTAGTGCTCTCGCTCTTCGTGCTGGTCGGCAATCCGTTCATCTTCATGTGGATCATCGCGCGCACCGGCTACGGCGAGCGCACGTCATTCCTGACCAGTGTCACGGTGGCGCAGATCAGCGAATTCAGCTTCATCTTCGCCGCCATGGGGCTCGCGTCGGGACTGATCGATCAGTCGCTGCTTTCCCTGATCGGCGTGATCGGGCTGGTGACGATCGGTGTGTCGTCGTACATGATCCTCTACAATCACGAACTGTACCGCATCGTCTCCGGCTGGGGGATGCTGCGGTTCTTCAAGGCGTCGCAGGAAGAGGACGAGGAGCCGCCGGGTCGGCCGCGGAACCACATAATCGTCGTCGGCATGAATGCGCTCGGCCGTTACCTGGTCAGGCAGCTCGCGGACCGCGGCGAGGACGTGATGGCGGTGGACACGGACCCTGGCAAGCTCGAGGGACTGCCGGGTCGTTCGCTGCTCGGCAGTGCGGAGTACTATTCGACGCTCGAGGAGGCGAATCTGCCCGAGGCCCGGCTGCTGGTGTCGGCGCTTCAGATCGAAGACACGAACAACCTGCTCGCCTACTGGTGCCGGAACCTGGGTGTGCCGTCCAGCATTCACGCGTTCGACCGGTCGGTCATCGATGAGCTGAACGACATCGGCGTGAATCACCTCATGATCTCGAAGAACATCGGCATTCAGAGGATCGCCGGTGAGTTGCGACGGCAGGGAGTGCTGAACTGATGAGCGGTCTCGCCATCCTTCTGGCAGGAGCCGCAGTCGGGCTCGGCATCGCCAAGTGGCTCAACCTGCCATCGATTCCACTACTGCTGGTCACCGGCATTGCGTTGTCCATCGCCGGGCTGCTTCCCGCGACGGATCTGCTCGCCGACATGCTCGTCCTGGGGCTGACGGTGCTCGTGTTCGTCGCCGGTGTGGAGCTCAACCCGCGCCGCGTCGGACTACAGAAGGGCGTCGCCCTGCGTGTGGGTGCCGCCCAGTTCGCGGTGCTCGCGACGCTGGGCATGGTCGCGGCACTCGCGCTCGGTTTCACTGTCTCCGAATCGATGTACCTCGCCCTGGCGCTGACGGCCAGCTCGACACTGGTCGTCGTGCGCATCCTGCGGCAGCGGAAGCAGTTGTTCGAGCCGTTCGGCCGCCTCGTCATCGGCGTGCTCCTGCTCCAGGACATGCTCGTCATCCTGCTGATCCCCGTCGTCATGAATCTGCCCGATGGCGCGTTGGCGGCCATGACCGGATTCCTCGGTGCGCTGGCCCTCACCGGCCTCGCACTCGTCAGTCTGCGCTGGGTCACGCCCTACCTGCTCACCCGGCTCCAGCTCGACGAGGAGGGCGTGCTCCTCACGACACTCGCGTTCCTCTTCGTCTATATCGGCCTGGCGGACCTCCTCGGGCTGCCGCTGGTTGCGGGCGCGTTCCTCGCGGGCGTATCACTCTCATCGTTTCCCGTCAGCGGCGTGGTGCGCGGCCAGCTCAATTCGCTTTCCGATTTCTTCCTGGCCATCTTCTTCACGGCGCTCGGCGGCATACTCGTCATACCTTCCCTTGCCGGCCTGTTGCAGACGGCCGTGCTCATAGGGCTCGTTCTCCTCGCAACGCCGCCGCTGGTCACGCTCGTTGCGGAGCGCGCGGGGCTGTCGGCGCGGCCGGCCCTCGAGAGCGGTCTGCTGCTGGCGCAGACCAGTGAGTTCTCCCTCGTCGTCGGGCTCCAGGCCCTCGCCATGGCGCACATCGATCAGGAGATCTTCTCGATCATCGCGCTGGTCACGGTGACGACCATGATCCTCACGCCATTCATCTCGACCGATGCGATGACCTGGCGGCTCATGGCGTTCCATCCGATGCGTCGCGGCGGCGTGAGCGACGGCGATGTAGAGGACCATATCCTGCTGCTCGGCTGCGGCGACAGCGGCATGCCGCTCCTGGAGACGATCGTCTCCGCCGGACACAACGTGCTCGTCATCGACGATGACCCAGCGGTGATCGCGCGCCTTCGCGAAGGCGACATCCCATCCATTCGCGGTGATGGCGCCGACATCAAGGTCCTGCGCGCCGCCGGTGCACGTCGTGCACGACTGATCATCTCGACGATGCGCAGACAGGCCGATCACATCGTTGTACTCGACCACGTCGAAGGGGTACCGCTGCTGGCGAGAGTGTTCGAGCCGGGCGACGCCGACACGATCCGCGCCCATGGCGGCAGTCCGGTGCTGTATTCGCACGCCACCGCCGACACCTTCCTCGCCTGGCTCGATCAGGCGGACGAAGTCGGCGTCGAACGGGAGCGTCGAACGCAGGCGAGATAGCGGCGCACGCAGGCGAGATAGCTGCGCACGCGGGAGGCCGGGCTCACACGCCAGGTGGGTTCTCTTGCGTCATGGGCAGTGGTGTGTCATACATGAGGATCGTCTCCACTGCCGGCGGCGTCGCCATCGGTTCCCCACTACCCTGGTGTTCTCCCATGGAGGTCCGTCCCCAGGACCCGAGCGGTGGGTCGACGTCTGCCGCTGCGGCCGCACTCCGGAACGCTGCTCTGCTGCGGCTGTCGGCGAGCGTAGCAGAAGCGCTGGACGAAGATGACATATGCCGGCGGGTCGCGAACGGACTGCACGATCGCGCACTCGGCTACGACATGCTCGGCATCTTCCTGCTCGATCCGGCAACTGGCGAACGGGTGCTGCGTGCGAGTGTCGGCTGGCCGGACGCGCCGGCCGGGATGCGCATCCCGCCCGACATCGGAATCTCCCACCTGGCAATTCACGAGCGTCGTCTCCAGTACACACCGCGTGTGACGGAGGAGCCGAGGTATGTGCCCAGTCTGAGCACCGGCTCGGAGCTGGATGTGCCACTGCTCTCGGGGGGACAGGTGCTCGGAGTCCTGGTCGTGGAGAGCAATCTGCCCGACGCATTTGGTCCGGCCGACTTCGACACGCTGACGGTCGCGTCCACCCATGCCAGCATCGCGATCGCCCGCGCCCGCCTCCTGGCAGCGGAGCGGCGGCGCGCCGACGAGCACGAGGCTCTTCTCGCCACCATTGCCGATCTGTCCGCGGAACTCGAGCTGGCACCGCTGCTCGATGCTGTGCTGGCGCGCGCATGCAAGCTGGTAAATGCGGCCGGTGGCGAGCTGGGCACGTATGACGCCGCGACCGGCGAGCTCACCATCGTATCCAACAACAACATGAGCGAGAGCTCATTGGGCGCGCGGCTCAAGTTCGGTGAAGGAGCGATGGGCCATGTCATCCGCACGCGCGAACTGATGAGGATTGCCGATTACGTCACCTGGGAAGGCCGATCACAGCAATACACGCGCATCGCAGCGCGCAGTGTGATTGTCGCCCCGCTCCTGATCGGTCAGCGACCGGTAGGCGCAATCAATGTGTGGCACGAAGATCCCGCCATCCAGTTCAGCGATTCCGATGTACGTCTCATCGAACTGTTCGGTCAGCAGGCAGCGGTCGCCATCGAGAATGCCCGCCTCTTCAGCGACGCGCAACGCGAGCGGCAATACTTCGAAGCGGTGATGCACAACAGTCCGACGGCGGTCGTCACACTGGACCTGTCGGAGAACATTGTGTCGGTCAATCCGGCATTCGAGACGCTCTTCGGATACCGTAGCAGCGACGTCATCGGGCGCAATCTCGACGAGATGATCACGACGGAGGAGCAGCGGGCGGAAGCCGTGTCGTATACGCGCCGTGCAAAGCAGGGCGTCGCGCACGGCATCGGCCAGCGACGCCGCAGCGATGGCACAATGGTGGAAGTCGAGGTGCTGGCCGTACGCGTCGAGAGTCATGGCCATCTCTTCGGCATGATGGCGCTGTATCATGACGTCTCGGAACTGCTCGATGCACGGCGGAGCGCGGAGTCCGCGAACCGTTCCAAGAGCCAGTTCCTGGCCAACATGTCGCACGAACTGCGCACCCCGCTCAATGCGATCATTGGCTACAGCGAGATGCTGCAGGAAGAGTCGCAGGAGGATGGCAACGAGCAGTACGTGCCCGATCTCCAGAAGATCCACGGCGCAGGCCGGCACCTGCTGGCGCTGATCAACGACATTCTGGACCTGTCGAAGATCGAGGCGGGCAAGATGGACATCTACCTCGAGAGCGTTTCGATAAAGTCGCTCGTTGATGAAGTGTGCAGCACCGTTCGTCCGCTGATCGAGCGCAATGGCAATCTCCTCGAGTTGCGCACTCCGGCTGACATCGGCGTGCTGCGAACCGATGTCACCAAGCTGAGGCAGGCACTCCTCAACCTGCTGTCCAACGCGAGCAAGTTCACGGAACAGGGCGTGATCTCGTTGCACGTGGAGCGCCGCGACGGGATGGTGGTCTTCTAGGTAACGGACACGGGGATCGGGATGTCCGACGAACAGCTCTCACGCCTGTTCGAGGCGTTCGCGCAGGCGGACGCGTCCACGTCCCGTCGCTATGGTGGCACGGGGCTGGGCCTGGCCATCACGCGCCGCCTGTGCCGGCTGCTGGGCGGTGATGTCACGGCCAGCAGCGTCGTGGGTCAGGGTTCCACTTTCGTGATCGAACTGCCCATTGACGGGCCCGTACCCGTAGCGGCGGCAGTGACAGCTACCACGGCCGGCACCGGCGGGACTGGTGAAGGCCCGCTGGTGCTCGTCATCGATGATGATGCGAACGCGCGTGACCTGGTGCTCCGCCATCTCACGCGCGAGGGATTCCGTGTCGAGACTGCCGCGGACGGCACGAGCGGTCTGGAGATGGCGCAGCGGTTGCGCCCGGACGCGATCACGCTGGACGTGCTGATGCCCGGGATGGATGGCTGGAGTGTACTGGCGGAGTTGAAAGCGGACCCGGAGCTTTGCAGTGTGCCGGTGGTCATGCTCAGTATTGTAGACGAACGACCGCTCGGCTTTTCGCTCGGCGCAGCCGGCTATCTGAACAAGCCGGTGGATCGCGAGCGTCTGAGCGCCCAGCTCAGACAGGTGATCCCGGGCAGGAGTACGGGGCCGGTGCTGGTGGCCGATGATGATCCTGATACACGGCAGCTGCTGCGACGCACGCTCGAACAGGACGGCTACCGCGTCACCGAGGCCGAGAACGGTGCCATCGCGCTGGCGCGGGTTGCCGAGGAACGGCCCGCGCTGGTACTGCTCGATCTGATGATGCCCGACGTCGATGGATTCGGTTTTCTCGCCGCACTGCGGGCACATGACGAATGGCACGATATCCCCGTGATCGTGGTAACCGCCAAGATCCTCACGGAAGAGGATCGGCGGCGCCTCAACGGCGGGGTGAAGCAGATCCTCGAGAAGGAAGCACCGAACGCGCAACCCCTGGTTGTGCGCCTGCGCTCGGCGCTCGGCAGTGCCGTGGTGGCCGAGGCATGAGTACGCTCGAACCACTCGACGCCGAGCTGCTGGCGCGCCGCCAGACGGCACTTCTGCGGCTGAGCATGCGCATCGCCGCAGCGCACGATGAAGGCGATGTGTGCCGCAACATTGTGGAAGGCCTGCGCGATGATGCACTCGGTTACAACTTCGTCGGCGTCTTCCTGCTCGATGCCGCGACGGGTGACCGGGTGCTGGTAGCGAGCGCGGGGTGGGACGACTTCCCGATCGGGTTCCGCGTTGCACCCGGCAGCGGGCTGAGCGAGCGACCGCTGCTCGATGGCCGTTTGCATTACTCCAGTCAGGCACGCCGTGAGATCCGGCACGTACACGTCGCCCACAGCGGGTCGGAGGTCGATGTCCCGCTCGTCCTCGATGATCGAGTCATCGGTGTGCTCGTGGTGGAGAGCGATGCGGAAGATGCCTTCGACGATCGGGACCTCGAGATCCTCGAGGCCGCCGCGCGTCATGGTGCAATCGCCATCGAGCGCGCACGACTGCTCGCCGCGGAGCGACAGCGGGCGAACGAGCACAAGGCGCTGCTGGAAACGATGCAGGACCTCTCCGGCGAGCTGGAGTTGTCGAAGCTTTTGCAGGGCGTACTCGAACGAGCGGTGTCCCTCCTTCAGGTGACGGGTGGGGAACTGGCGATTTTCGACGACGAGGCGCAGGAACTGGAGATTGTCGCCAGCCACAGCATTGGCAGTGATTCCACGGGTACGCGAATGAAGCCGGGCGAGGGTGCCATGGGTCGTGCCGCGATCACGCGCGAGCCGCTCATCATCGAGAACTACCAGGAATGGGAGGGCCGTTCCGACAAGTACGAAGCGACCACGGCGCGTGGTGTGATGGTGGTGCCGCTGCTCATCGGGCAGAGGCTGCTGGGCACACTGGCGAGCGTCCACACGGAATCCAATCGCACGTTCGGGCCGGACGACCTGCGACTTCTCAACCTGTTCGCGCCCCAGGCCGCCGTGGCGATCGAGAACGCCCGCCTCTACACCGAGGCGCAGCGTCAGCGGCGATACTTCGAGACGGTCGTGCAGAACAGTCCGGTCGCCATCGTGACACTGGATCTGGACGGCGAAGTGACATCGCTGAACCCCGCCTTCGAGCGGCTGTTCGGCTACCACGCGCAGGAGGCGGTGGGCCAGGCACTGGACGACCTGATCAACACGCCGGAAACGCTGGCGGAAGCACAGAACTACACGGTGGACGCGGCCGAAGGCAGGAAGGCGCATGGCATCGGGAAGCGTCGTCGGCGAGATGGCTCCTTCATCGACGTGGAGTTCGCGGGAGTGCCGGTGAGCGTGGGTGATGAGCGCGTCGGAATCCTGGCGCTGTATCACGATGTGACGGAGCTGCTGGAGGCGCGGCGCGAGGCGGAGGATGCGAACCGGGCGAAGAGTCAATTCCTGGCCAACATGTCGCACGAGTTGCGCACGCCGCTCAACGCGATCATTGGCTACAGCGAAATGCTCCAGGAAGAAGCGGAGGAGCGGCAGCTGGCGGACTTCGTTCCCGACCTGGGCAGGATCCGCTCGTCCGGCACGCACCTGCTCGCTCTGATCAACGACATACTCGATCTCTCGAAGATCGAAGCCGGCAAGATGGATCTGTACGTCGAGCCATTCGATGTGCGCGAGGTCGTGGCCGATGTCGCCTCTACGGTGCAGCCGATGATACAGCGGAACGGCAACCGGCTCGAGGTCGATGTGGCCGCCGGAGTGAGTGAAATGCGGGCGGACCTGGTCAAGGTGCGGCAGGTGCTGCTCAATCTGCTCTCGAACGCCGCAAAGTTCACCGAGCGAGGTGTAGTGCGGCTGAACGTGAGCGCAGTGCACGAGCGGGATCGGGACTGGGTCATGTTCCGCATCGACGACTCGGGCATCGGCATGAACTCCGACCAGCTCGGCCGGTTGTTCGAGGCCTTCGCGCAGGCGGATGCGTCAACCACCCGGCGCTACGGCGGGACAGGCCTCGGCCTGGTGATCTCTCGCCGATTCTGCCGACTGATGGGCGGCGACATCTCCGTGACCAGCCAGCCGAATTCGGGGTCCAACTTTACCGTGCTGCTGCCGCTCGACGTCGAAGCGGAGGGTGGGGCCGGGGGTGAATCGGCGGAGGTGGCCGTTTGACCCGCACCGCCGATGCCCTCGCGCACCGCCAGTCGGCATTGCTGCGTCTGAGCACTCGCATTGCCACGGCCGCCGACGAGGCCGCGATCTGTCGCAGCGTGGTCGATGGCCTGCACGATCGCGCCCTGGGCTACGATATCGTCGCCGTGCTTCTGCTCGACGAGAAGACGGGCGAGCGGGTGTTGCGCGCGAGCGTTGGCTGGCCGGATGCGCCGGGCGAATTGCGACTCTCGCGGGAGCAGGGGCTGAGCGCGCGCGTGGTCCAGGATGGGCGGCTGCATTACACACCGAGCGTGGACCGTGAACCGGACCATGTCGGACCCCTGACCGGTTCCGAGCTGGACGTGCCGATCGAGGTGGACGGCACCCTTCTGGGAGTGCTCGTCATCGAAAGCACTCAGCCGGACGCGTTCGCACCGGAGGATTTGGAGATCGCCACTGCTGCCGCCCAGCAGGCGGCCATGGCGATCGCTCGCGTGCGACTGCTCGCGCGGGAGCTGGGCCGTTCGCTGGAACTGAGCGCCGTTCTCGATACCATGGCGGATCTCGCCGGACAACTCGAGCTGGGCACACTGCTGGAAGCGCTGGTGAATCGAGCCGTGCACCTGCTGGGCGTTACGGGTGGCGAGCTCGCCATCTATGACGAAGCGGCCGGCGATCTGGTGATCGCCGCGAGCTGCAACATGGGGACGAACGCCATCGGGACGCGCATGGCACTCGGCGAGGGTGCGATGGGTCACGTTGTGCAATCACGACAGCCGTTGCTGATTCCGCGATACCAGGAGTGGGACGGGCGCTCCGACAAGTACACACAGAGCACGGTACAGACGGTGATGGCCGCGCCACTGATGATCGGCGGCGAGATGCTCGGCGCGATCGCGGCCGTACACTCTGACCCGGACCGGGCGTTCGACCAGGAGGATCTGCGTCGTATCAACCTGTTCGCGCCGCAGGCTGCAATCGCCATTCAGAATGCCCGGCTGTTCACTGGCGAACACCGTCGCGCGGAGGAGCGGCAGGCATTACTCGCCACGATGCAGGACCTCGTCGGAGAACTGGATCTGCCACGCGTGCTGGACGCAGTCCTTCAGCGCGCGACCGCGCTCCTGAATGTCACTGGTGCGGAACTGGGCATTTACGACGCCCAGAGCAACGACCTGTTGATCGTTGCCAGTCACGAAATGGGGTCGGATGCGGTTGGCAGCCGCATGCAGGTTGGCGAGGGGGCCATGGGCCAGGTCGCCGCTACACACGAGCCGCTGGTCATTCCGCATTATCAGGAATGGGCCAGCCGTTCAGCGCAATATACGCAGAGCACGGTCCAGACGGTCATGGCCGCACCCCTGCTGATCGGCAGCCGGCTGGTCGGTGTGATCGCTACCGTCCACTCCAATCCGGACCGCCATTTCGGCAAGGACGATCTGCGGCTGCTCGAGTTGTTCGCCTCACAGGCCGCCATCGCGATCGAGAACGCGCGCCATTATACGGAAACCCAGAATCAGAAGCAGTTCTTCGAGGATCTGGTGCGGAACAATCCCGTGGCGATCGTGACGCTCGACCTGGCGTTCCGGATCACTTCGTGCAACCCCGCGTTCGAGACGATGTTCGGCTACACGTCCGAGGAGGTGATGGGTCGGGATCTGGACGATCTGCTCAACACGGAGGAGACCCTCAGGGAAGCGAAGTCGTACACGAACACCGCTCGCGAGGGATCGGTTGCCACCGGCGTCGCGCAGCGGCGTCGAAAGGATGGCTCGATCGTGGATGTGGAACTGGCCGGCGTGTCAGTCATGGTGAAGGGCCGGCAGGTGGGGATCATGGGCCTGTACCATGACATAACCGAGTTGTTGCAGGCCCGGCGTGACGCAGAGTCCGCCAACCGCGCCAAGAGCCATTTCCTCGCCAACATGAGCCACGAGCTGCGTACGCCGCTCAACGCCATCATTGGCTATAGCGAGATGCTGCAGGAGGAAGCGACGGACGATGGCAACGAGCAGTACGTACCCGATCTCAGGAAGGTGCATACAGCCGGTAGACACCTGCTCGCACTGATCAATGACATCCTCGACCTGTCGAAGATCGAGGCGGGCAAGATGGATCTGTACCTGGAGGACGTGGATATTCCAGCTCTGCTGCGCGACGTATCCGAGACCGTACAGCCGCTCGTCACCAGGCATGACAACGTGTTGCGCATAGAGGTCGGTGACGGCGTGAGCCGCATGCATACCGACATCACCAAATTGCGCCAGATCCTGCTCAACCTGCTGTCGAACGCGTGCAAGTTCAGCAGCGGTTCGGTGATAACCGTGCGGGCGGCGGTTGCGGCGGATGTTATCCGGATCGATGTGGTGGACCAGGGTATCGGGATGACGCCGGAACAGCTGAGTCGACTGTTCGAGGCCTTCTCCCAGGCGGACGCATCCACCACACGGAAGTTCGGCGGTACCGGCCTCGGACTTGTAATCAGTCGCCATTTCTGCCGCATGATGGGCGGCGACATCACGGTGTCCAGCAGGCCGGGGGATGGCTCCGTGTTCACGGTGCAACTGCCCCTGCGCACGCCCGCCCAGGCGATCGTGTCCGCGCCTGAAGCTGCCGGGAGTGGTACGTCAGGCGTAGTGCTGATCATCGATGATGACGAGGTAATGCACGACCTGCTGAGGCGTTCGCTCGTACGAGACGGCTACCGGGTGGAGAGCGCATTCGACGGGACAACGGGGCTGGAGCACGCGCGTGCACAGCGGCCGGACGCAATCATTCTCGACGTGGTCATGCCTTCCATGGATGGGTGGGGTGTGCTGGCCGCCCTCAAAGCCGATCCGGAGCTGGCCGATATCCCGGTCATCATGCTCACCATGATCGACAATCAGAATCTCGGCTATGCACTCGGTGCGTCCGAGTACCTCACGAAGCCGGTCGATCCGAGACGCCTGCTCGAAGTGCTGGGCCGCTATCAGACGGACGATGCCCGTCCGGTACTCGTCGTCGAGGATGACGCTCCGTCCCGACAGATGCTCACGCGTCTGCTGCACGACGCGGGATACACCGTGCGCGAGGCCGAGAACGGGCGTGTCGCAATGGAGCGACTGGCGGAGTTCACGCCGCAGCTGGTGCTGCTCGACCTCATGATGCCGGAGATGGACGGCTTCGAGGTGGCATCACGTATGCACCAGTCGGAGCAATGGCGCGATGTGCCCGTCGTAGTGGTGACAGCGAAGGATCTTACGGTCGACGAACAGCGGCGTCTGAGTGGTGCGGTGGATCGCATCGTGCGTAAAGGCGCGTTCGATCGCGACACACTGCTGGCCCAGGTCAATGAACTGGTGCGGCCGAACGCACGCACGGCGTCGGTTACATCAACTTAGTGCGGGACTGCTTCAAGAGAACCATTGAAAGGATGAGCAGCGTGGCGAAGATACTGTTGGTGGAAGATGATGAGATGAACCGTGATATGCTGTCTCGACGGCTGATCAAGCGGGGATACGATGTGGTGATTGCAACGGATGGCCAGCTCGGGGTGGACATGGCAACGCAGGAAAGGCCCGACCTGATCCTGATGGATATGAGCCTGCCCGTGATGGATGGATGGGATGCTACGCGCGCGCTCAAGGCGTCAGCCGCTACGCGCGCCATCCCCGTCATCGCATTGACCGCGCACGCCATGTCTGGTGACGAAGACAAGGCGCGTGCCGCAGGCTGCGATGAGTTCGATACCAAGCCTGTGGAGCTCGCGCGGCTGCTGGGAAAGATCGAAGCGCTGCTGGCCGGCACGCAGCCCGCCATCATTTGAAATCACGCGCCGGGGGTGAGCGCCTGCACTTCGATTGGCAGTTGATACAGTTTCATCTGGCCGCGCCCGGCAACGGCGGCGAGGCCCTGTGCATCCATTTGGAAACGGTCTCGCAACAGGGCGTATGTAGTGGGAGATACGACGATCTTTCCAGGTGCGCAGTGCAGGGTCAGCGCTTCGGCAGTGTCCGCGGCATCGCCCCACGCTTCGTAACGCAATCCTTCCTTGCCGATTACGCCGGCGAGCAGCGGCCCGGTGTGCAGCGCGATGCTGAACGGGACGCCGGTCTCCGCCGCGCTTCGGGCCATTGCGGCCGCCGCGGCGGCTGCACGTTCGGCGTGGTTATCACCCGCCTGTAGCGCGGGGGACAGCAGCAGTATGCCGAACGTCCGCGCAACCCGCGCGTAGGCACCCTGCTCACTGCCCACCTTTTCGGCCACCTCACTCAGCGCGCGCAGACGGGGCAGCAGATCGCGACCGCCGCCGGCTCCCCGCATGTCACGGGGGAGCATGCAGGCAACGACGGTCGCTTCCGCGAACGTCTCCTCGATCGCCAGTTCTCCATGCAGCACGCGCGTGGCGATGCGGACTGGAAACGCGGCATGGGCCAGGCGCGCGAGCCTTTCCCGCGCGGCGCCGAGCTGCGCTTCATACACGTGTTCGCGGGCCCGCATGCGACGCAGCGTCACATTGGCGGCCACGCGCGTCTCGAGCAGCGTAGCCTGCGCAGGTTTCTGGAGATACTCTTCTGCCCCCAGCTCTATGCAGCGGATCGCGCTGTCCACTTCGTCGATCGAAGACAGCATCAGCACCGGCAGGTCTTCCAGACGGGCATCCGCACGTATGCGCTGGAGCGTTTCCACGCCATCCATGCGCGGCATGATCACATCGAGCAGCACGACATCGAATTCACGTTCCGCCAGCTTCTCCAGTGCCGCCACGCCATCGGCGGCGGTTTCGACGATGTAGCCGCGGCGTGCGAGCTGGCGGGACAGCAGGTCCCGATTCACGCTGTTGTCATCGACGATCAGGACCGTGCCCTCGCCTTCCGCAGCCGCCAGGCCGGAACCGCTGGGCCCCATTTTGACTAGTACGGACTCGGTGAGCCGTGATGAGGCAGTGAGGGCTGCGTCGGACGCGTGTGCCGGCTCGCCACCCGTTGCGACTGCGGTGATGTCCCCGGACAGCTCGAGCAGCCGCCTCGCGGATGTCAGAATGCGCTCGAGGTCGGGCACGATGATGTCATTGCCCGCCTCCTTCGCATTTTCGATCAGCATCTCCGAATAGCCGATCACACTGCTCGTGGGTGTACGAAGGTCCGCAGCCACCTGTGCGCCGAAGCTCTCCAGCGTCCGGACCTCGCCATCATTGACCAGCCGCTCCGGGCTCAGGATCTCATCGATGAGGACGAGGAGGCGTCGGCCAGCCGCGCGGATGCGCTCGAGATCCGCCGACAGTTCAGGGGCAGGCTCGTCCTCCAGCAGCATCTCGGCGTAGCCGAGAATGCCGTTGATCGGTGTTCGCAGTTCATGTCGCATGTGGCCGAGGGTTGCCCGCTTCACTCGAAGCGGGTCCAGCGGTGCGACGACCTCCGGTGTTGCGGCTGCGGGGGGGCGGCTCCGGCTTCGGCTCGTCATGCGCGGCAGCGGTGCGGCCGCGAGTGTTGTATCCGCCTTCGAATGCGCCACAGGCATCGGTTCGGTACGCCGTACGCCCTCGCTGGTAATGTCGAAGAGCCACGCGAGTACCACGACGACCGGGAAGCCGAGCAACAGCAGGATGGTGGCGATCTGCATGGTGACCGCCGGAGCCCGCGTGGCCGTAATGACCAGTTCGGCGACCTCCTTCATGACCAGCGCGAGGGCGACGTAGCCGGCCACAGTCACGTACACCTTCCGTCGCCGGGCCTCCCGCAGAAAGGTCAGCACAGCGTCCGCCCGGGCATTGCGTGGCATATGGTTCCAGGATACGGGTAGGGTATCAGTCTGGATGATGGGCTCGGGCGGTCGGGCGGGCAAGACGTCGGCGCGAGCGCCCGCCGGGCTGTCGGCTCATGCGCCCGGGCGTTCGGGCTGACGAACTCATGCGCCCGAGCGCCCGCCGGGCTTCCGGCTCATGCGCCCGGGCGTTCCCCGGGCTGACGGGGCGGCAGCGCCTGCCAGATTCCGGGATCCTCGGGGCCGAGCACCCAGACCGAGAAGCCGCGCAGCCCGTGGCGCCGCATGAGGTCCAGCTTCGCGCGGAAACTGCGCGCGTCCTCGAGGAAAATCCACTCGAACGTTCCACCGACCGGGAAGAACGCGTAGCTCACTTCCTGTTCATCGTCCCACTTCACATCCGCGCCGTAACGCTCGATCATGCCCACCGCCCGCGCGTGACTGAGCTGTGCGCTGTACGAGCGTGCGAGTTCCGGCGTGATGCGTTCCTCATAGGACGTGTACCAGTGCTGCGATGACACGGCGATTCCGACCGATAGCTTCGCGGCCGGCACGAAGCGCAGGAAGTATTCGACGACATCGTCCACCCAGGGCGTGCCCGCCTGCGGCCCGGGCGGTGTGCGTCGCGTGTGCTGTGAGTAGCTCATGATCGAGATGAAGTCACCGATCTCGCCCAGCGCCGCCAGGTCATAGCCGCCGCGCCAGCTGTCGAACAGCCACTTGTGATAGGGCGTCGGACCCGGCAGCTCATCCGGCCTGTGAACCACCGCAGCGCTGATCCCGCACCCGGCAGGACGAATGGCGGCGGCAGCCTCGCGATAGAAGCGCGTGAACGCGTCGCGGTCGTTGATGCTCAGGTTCTCGAAATCGATCTGGATGCCGTCGAAGCGGTGCCGCCGGCACAGCTCGGCGAGCGATGCAGTGACGCGCGCGCGCGCGGCATCATCGGTCAGCAGGGTGTGCAGCTTCTCCTGGTTGAAGCCGCGATTGACGAGCAGCGGAATCAGCTTGACGCCATGCTCGCGCGTGAGTGCAATCACGCGAGGATCGACGTCACCCCAGATGACACCGTCCTCCTCGACGTAGTACGCCGATGCCCCGAGTACGTCGATGCGATCGATGTTCGTGACCAGACTCTCGAACGCCGCTTCGTTGTCCACGTAATAGAAAAGCCGCTCACCCTGCTGTCCGGCAGCGGGGTGTGCATACAGAGCAGCGGCAGCCAGTGCGGTAAATGCGATACGGAGCATACGCGAAGATCTCCCGTGGGGGACGTGCGCTTGTGAGGTCTGATACTGCACCCTGCGTGCGGCGGCGTCAATGCAGGACGGCATGCTGAGGCAGTGCAGCATGGCACCACGGCGTCAATGCAGGACGGCATGCGGCGTCAGTGCAGACGGCGCCCCGACTTGTGTATCGCGCCGGTGCGAGGCAGATTCATCGCCGCCACGACGTGTTGCGCAAACGCCGGCGTCCGCCGCCCGATCGTCCTCCGACCCTGGAACTTCGATGAAGAAGACACACGTTGCCGTGCTGACCGCGGGCCTTGCACTTCTCGTCCACAATGCAGGTCTTGCGGCGCAGGATACGCTTCAGAGCGCCGCGCCAACCATACCGGAACGCTGGGATGTCACCACGCCAACGGGCCCATCGCGGACTGTCGAGTTCGAGACGAGCGAAGGCACGTGGATGAACGTGGATGTGAGCCCTGACGGCGGTACGCTGGTGTTCGATCTGCTCGGTGACATCTACACGATGCCGGTAGCAGGCGGACGCGCGACGCTCGTACTGGGTGGACACGCGTTCGAGACGATGCCGCGCTTCTCACCGGACGGCCGACGCATAGCGTTCACAAGTGATCGGGACGGCATCGAGAACATCTGGACTGCGGATATCAATGGCGGCGATCTGCGCCAGATCTCTCGCGATCGCGAGCGGCAGGTGTCGAATCCGGCATGGGCGCCCGACGGCGAGTACATCGTAGCGCGCAAGCATTTCCGCAACACACGCTCGCTCGGCTCGGGAGAGATGTGGCTGTACCACACGGGCGGCGGCGCAGGCCTGCGCCTGACCGATCGCAGGAACTGGGAGCAGAACGCAACAGAGCCGGTTGTGTCAGCGGACGGCCGTTACGTCTACTTCAGCGAGGACGTGTCGCCTGGCGGTGGCTTTCAGTACAACCGTGATCCGCATGGCGTGATCTATGTGGCGCAACGGCTCGACCGCGAAACGGGCGAGCGCGAAACGATTGTCAGTGGCCCCGGCGGCTCCCTCGCACCGCATCCATCACCGGATGGAAATACACTGGCGTTCATCCGGCGGGTGGACACGAAGACCGTGTTGATGCTGCACGACATCGCAACGGGTTGGGAGCGCGCACTGTGGGATGGTCTCGACCATGACCAGCAGGAGGTCTGGGCGATCTTCGGTACATACCCCGGCTATGCGTGGACGCCGGATGGCAGCGCGATCGTGATCTGGGCGCAGGGCGGACTCTGGCGAGTGGATGCGGCGACCGGCACACCCGCACGCATCCCGTTCACTGCGCAGGTGCGGCAGACGCTCGTGGATGCGGTTCGCTTCCCGCAGCAGGTCGCGCCGGACGAGTTCGACGTGCGCATGCTGCGCTGGGTGACGGTCTCGCCCGACCAGCGTCGCGTGGCGTACACGGCACTCGGCAAACTCTACGTGAAGGATCTGCCGAACGGCACGCCGCGGCGAGTGACGCGCGACGGCGGAAGTTTCGAGCTGTACCCCGCGTGGTCGCCGGATGGTCAGTCGCTCGTGTACGCGACGTGGGACGACAGTGCATACGGCGCGATCCGGACCGTGCGTGCGGATGGCCGCAACATGCGCACGATCACAACAGCGCCCGGACATTACGTGGAGCCGGGCTGGTCGCCGGACGGCGCCCGCATCGTCTACCGCAGGATCGGCGGCGACAACTACCGTGGCACGCTGCACTCGCGTGACCGTGGCGTTTATACCGTGGCTGCGAATGGCGGCACCCCGACACTGGTGACCGACCAGGGCTCGGATCCGCGCTTCAGCCGGGACGGCTCGAGACTGTACCTCAATGCGCGCGAGGGCGGTAACGCCGCACTGATCAGTGTGGACCTCAACGGGGGCGATCGACGTGTGCATGTCACGTCACAGAACGGCGGGCAGTTCACGCCGTCGCCTGATGAACGCTATGTCGTGTGGAACGAGCGGTTCAATGTGCACATCGCGCCGTTCGCGCTGACCGGCCGGCCCGTCAGTCTGGCGATGGGCAGCAGTGACTATCCGGTGCATCGGCTCTCGCGCGACGCCGCTTCGTCACTGCACTGGTCCGCCGACAGCCGCCGCGTGTACTGGTCGCTCGGGCCGGACCTCTACCAGCGCGACATCGCACAGACATTCGCGTTCGAGGCGGAGGACACTGCCGCGCTGCGGCGTCAGCCCGAGGCAGCGGGCACGCACATCGGTTTGCGGGCGCCGTTCGCTCGGCCGACGGGCACACTCGCACTTACCGGCGCGAACGTCATCACCATGCGCGGCGACGAAATGATCCGCGATGCGACGATCGTGATCGATCGCAACCGCATCACTGCGGTCGGCCCGCGTACGCAGGTGCCGGTTCCGGCGGGAGCACACACAGTCGATGTAGCGGGGAAGTGGATCATGCCCGGAATTATCGACGTTCATGGGCATGGCGGCACGGGCTCGAGCGGCATCACTCCGCGCAGCCACTGGGGCTTTCAGGTGAACCTGGCGTTCGGTGTCACGACGATGCACGATCCGTCCAACAGCACGGACATGGTGTTCAGCGCGTCCGAGCTGATCAAGGCCGGCGAGGTGCTGGGGCCGCGGCTGTTTTCGACGGGAACGATCCTGTATGGTGCGGAGGGCGGCGCGAAGGCCATCACCACGTCCTACGATGACGCGGTCAGTCACCTGCGACGCATGAAGGCCGTCGGCGCGTTCAGCGTGAAGAGCTACAACCAGCCGCGTCGCGATGCGCGCCAGCAGATCGTCGAGGCCGCGCGTGAACTGGAGATGATGGTGCTGCCGGAGGGTGGCAGCACGTTCTTCTTCAACATGACGCACGTGCTGGACGGGCATACCGGAGTAGAGCACAATGTGCCGCCCGCTCCGCTCTACAACGACGTGCTGCGTCTGTGGGGGCAGAGCGAAGTGGGCTATACACCGACACTCATTGTGAATTATGGCGGCCTGAACGGCGAGTACTGGTTCTATCAGCACGAGGAGGTGTGGAAGAACGAGCGGCTGCGCCGCTTTACGCCCGCGCGTGTCATCGATCCGCGCGCGCGTCGCCGTCTCATGGCCGCCGAAGAGGACTACTCGTACATCGAGGTTTCACAGGCCGCGAAGGCGTTGCTCGATGCGGGGGTGAGGGTGAACCTCGGCGCGCACGGCCAGTTGCAGGGACTCGGCGCGCACTGGGAACTGTGGATGCTCGAGCAGGGCGGCATGACGACGCACGAAGCGTTGCGCGCGGCGACACTCAATGGGGCGGAGTACCTCGGACTGGATGGCGACATCGGATCGATCGCGCCCGGCAAGCTCGCCGACCTGATCGTGCTCGATGCCGATCCGCTGGCGAATATCAGGAACACGACGTCGATCCGGTATGTGCTGATCAATGGCCGGATTTATGACGCGGAAACGCTGGAACAGCTGGGGAATCACCCCGCGCCGGCGCCCGCCAGCGAGGCGGACCTGGAACCCATCCTGCGTTTTGGCCCATCCAGGCAGTAGGGCGTCCTGCGCGCCGCGCCGGGGAGAGCCACTACGCTTCCGGGCGCGGCGTCACCTCCTCACTGGTCGGGCCTCCGGCGCCATTGCCCGGAGGCGCACGCATGGGTGGACCGGTCAAAACGCAGGATGGGTTCCAGGTCCGCCTGACCCGTTCAGCCAGAACGGCCACCTGCTCCGGCGGCACGTCCGGAAACATCGCACGGGCGCGTTGCGCGATATCGTGGGGCGACGGCGCCGGGGTGTACGACGGGCGTTCCGCTGCCACTTCCTCGGCCAGTTCGCGGGCCACCTTCTCCATGATCTTGCGGCCCGGCGCGAGGGTGTTGTCCACGAGGGTGGCGGGCGGTTCGCGCAGGTCCCACACGAGCCCCAGCCCGCGCAGCAGCTTCAATCCGGCATAGCCGATATCGATCTCGCCGGGTCGGAATCCCGTGCGTGCGGAGCTCTGATACGCGTGGTGGTTGTTGTGCCAGCCTTCGCCGAATGTCAGCAGCGCGAACCAGAAGTTATTACGCGAATCATCGCCGGTGATGTAGGGCTGGGTACCATGAGCATGGCCGATCGAGTTGATCGCAAACGTAACGTGATAAAGTAGAGTAGTGCT
>JAGTUV010000158.1 GCA_018224305.1 Gemmatimonadota bacterium | reverse complement strand
TCGAGCCGGAACTGGCGACGGACGGCCCGCCGACGGCATCGTCGTCAGCCGCCGCAGCGTCAGCACCGACCGCAGCGGGCACCATCAGCTCTGCCGGCACCGATGCGGCGCTCCACGCGCCCGCCGCGTCCTCGTCCGGCCGCGGCCGTTCGGCGTTCCTGCTCACATCCGATACCGACGCGCGCGCGCGCCTCGCGGCGTTCCTGCGCGACCAGGGCTTCCAGCTGATCGAGGGGACCGCTCTGCTCGACGCGTTCGCGACGCTGCGCAGCGACTTCGATCTGGTGTTCGTCGACGTCGCGCCGCGTGCCCCGGCCGTTGCGGACCTGGTCCGCGAGATCCGCACGCACTCGCCGACAACGCGTGTGATCGGCATCCCGCGCACAGACCATGGCGCGCTGGCGCCGGAAACGCTGAGCATCCGTGTGGACGCGCACTACGTCCCGACGACGGACATCGACGCGTTGCAGCGGCAGACGCTCGAGCTGCTCGCGGAGCGCGACGCACTGAAGACGTCGCTGGTCCGGCATCGTCAGTTGTCGGATGAGATTCGCGCGAAGGATCGCCAGAGTCGCGCGGCACTGGAGGCGAGCGAGGAGAAGTACCGCTCCGTGGCCGAGACGATCCAGGAAGTGATCTTCACGACGGATGGCGACGGCATGCTGACGTTCGTCAATCCTGCGTGGACGACGATCACAGGCTACCAGGTCGACGAATCTCTCGGTCGCTCCGTGTATCAGTTCATGGAGGCGGACGACCGCGACGCACTGCTCTCTCAACTCGCGGTCGCGCTCGAGACGGGTGAGTCGCAACTGCGACACGAAGGGCGCTGGCGCACACGCAGCGGTGAAACCCGCTGGATCGAGATGCGCCTCCAGCTCGATGTCGGTGCGGCAGGTTTGCTCGGTGCGTCAGGCGTACTAGCGGACGCGACGGAACGTCGGCTCGCGGAGGATGCGCTGCGTCAGAGCGAGGAATATTTCCGGTCGCTCATCGAAAACTCGAGCGACATGGTCGCAGTGATGAACCGCGACGGCACCGTGCGCTACGTGAGTCCGGCTGTCGGTCGTGTACTCGGCACGCCGCCATCCGAGTGGATCGGTACGAACGTGTTCACGGTCGGCAACCAGGAACACGACGCGAGGCAGCGCGAGGTCTTCGATGAGGTCGTGGCCGAGCCGGGATCCACCCGGACGACGCAGGCGCGCGCGCGCCACGCGAACGGTGAGGTCCGCCACCTCGAGATCACCTGGCGTAACCTGCTTCAGGTGCCAGGTGTGGAAGGCGTTGTCGTCAACGCACGCGATGTCACGGAACGGCATGAATCCGAACAGGCACTACGACAGAGCGAAGAACTGCTGGTACGCGCCCAGAAGATGGATGCCATCGGACGCCTCGCCGGTGGTGTCGCGCACGACTTCAACAACCTGCTCACGGCGATACAGGGACACGCGGACCTGCTGCTGAACGATCTGCCGGAGGATGGACCGATCCGGCCTGACATCCAGGAGATCCGCGACGCCGCCGAGCGTGCGACGTCGCTCACACGCCAGCTCCTCGCATTCAGCCGGCGTCAGGTCCTTCAGCCGCGCGTACTCGACGCCAACGCAGTCATCGTTGAGATGGAGCGCATGCTGCGCCGGGTGATCGGCGAGAACATTGTGCTCACCACGGAACTGAGCGAGGAAGCCGGTTGCATCCGTGCCGACCCTGCACAGGTCGAGCAGGTGCTGATGAACCTCGTCGTGAACTCGCGCGACGCAATGCCGGACGGCGGTAGCGTAGTCATATCATCGTCCATACGCACGTTCGATCGTCACGACGACGTGCCCGCGGAACTCGCGGCCGGTGACTATGTGGTGATCAGCGTGCAGGACACCGGGAGCGGCATGCCGCCGGACGTTACTGCACGCGCGTTCGAACCGTTCTACACCACCAAGCCAGCCGGCCTCGGCACGGGCCTCGGCCTGTCGACCGTATACGGTATCGTCAAGCAGAGCGGCGGGCACGTCTGGATGGACAGCACACCCGGCACCGGGACCGAAGTCACGATCCTGCTGCCGCGGGTGGATGAAGAGGCCGACACCATGCCCGTACGCGCAACGATGAGTACCGCCGATCATCACGGCACGGAGACGATCCTGCTGGTCGAGGACGAGAAGAATGTGCGCGCGCTCGCGAAGCGGATCCTCGAGCGGCGCGGTTACACGGTACTGACCGCCGCCGATGGCAGTGAAGCGATCGCGATTGTGGAGCAGGACGACCAGCAGATCGATCTGCTCCTCACGGACGTCATCATGCCCGGCCTGAACGGTCAGGATGTCGCGGAGCGGGTGCGCGCGATGAGACCGGACATCCGCGTGCTGTTCATGTCCGGCTACAACGAGGAAGCGGTGCTCCGCGACGGCGTTCTCGCCCCGGGCACCGCCTTCCTCGAAAAGCCGTTCTCTCCCGCTACTCTGCTCGAGCGCGTACGTCGTATCCTGCTCGACGGGCCGGACGACTAGAATTCACGACTACAGCGCGCGCTCCGGCGACCTTCGAGCACACGCGACTTCCGAACACGCGCGACTCCCGAACACGCGCGACTTCCGAACACACGCGACTCCCGAACACGCGCGACTCCCGAACCACTGCGCTAGAACACGATACCGACCG
>JAGTUV010000157.1 GCA_018224305.1 Gemmatimonadota bacterium | reverse complement strand
GATTGATGTGATCGTCGATCAGCATCAGGTCGCCGGCGGTGAACCCGCGATTGATCCCACCCGCAGCATTGGTGACAATGAGCACGCGTGCACCGAGCGCGAGCAACAGGCGCGCCGGCAGTGCGACCGCGCCCGCGTCATGGCCCTCATACATGTGGAAGCGTCCCTGGAGCGCAGCGCACGGCACGCCCTCGAGGCGGCCGATTACCAGGCGGCCGGCATGACCGGCCACGGCGGCCGGCGGAAAGCCGGGAATCTCCGCGAACGGAATTGCAACCGCATCGGTGATCTCGTCGGCGAGCGCGCCCAGCCCCGATCCGAGGATCAGCCCAACGTCGGGTGCCTGTGCCGTGCGTGATCGGACGGCGGTCACGGCCGCATCGAGTGCCTTCTGCATCAGACGAGAATCCCCGCGATGGTAGCGGTCATGAATGCAGCGAGGGAGCCGGCGATCATCGCACGCAGGCCGATGCGGGCGAGATCACTGCGGCGCGACGGCGCGATGCCGCCGATGCCACCGATCTGGATCGCGATGGAACTGAAGTTGGCGAAGCCGCAGAGAGCATACGTCGCGATGACTACGGAACGCGGCGACAACTCCGTGCCTCCCGACAGCATGGCACTGAGCTGGAGATACGCAACGAACTCGTTCACTGCCGTCTTGATGCCGAGCAATGTGCCGATTGCAGGGGCGTCCGCCCATGGCACGCCCATCAACCACGCGAGTGGCGCGAACAGCCAGCCCAGGATCGCGTCAAGATTGAACGGCTGCGCCGGCGCCAGCCAGCCAATGCCCTGGAAGAAGCCGGTGATGTTCGTGACGTCGCCGAACCAGCCGAGCAGTGCGTTGATGAGCGCGATCAGAGCGATGAACGCCAGCAGCATCGCACCCACGTTCATAGCCAGATGCAATCCCTCGCCCGCACCGCGTGCCGCGGCATCGATCACATTCGCATCCACCTTCTCGACCTGCACCTTCAGCGTGCCGCGCGTCGCCGGCTCCTCCGTCTCAGGCCAGATGATCTTGGCGAACACGAGCGCGGCCGGCGCCGACATCACGGACGCCGCCATCAGATGGCCGGCAATATCAGGGAAGTAGACGATCAGCATCCCGACGAATGCCGCCATCACACCACCCGCCACCGTCGCAAATCCGCCCGTCATCACCGCCATGAGTTCCGACATCGTCATGCCCGCGACGTACGGCTTGATCAGCAGCGGCGCTTCCGTCTGGCCGAGGAAGATGTTGCCGGCAGCGGACAGCGTCTCGGCGCCCGACGTTTTCATTGTGCGCATCATCACCCACGCCATGCCCTTCACCGCCACCTGCATGATGCCTATGTAGTAAAGCATCGTCATCAGCGATGAGAAGAAGACGATTGTCGGCAGCACGTTGAATGCGAAGAACGCTCCCGTGTTGGCGACAGAGCCGGCCGTCGGTGCGAACGGTCCGGGACCCGGCTCGCCCGTGCCAACCGGTATGTTGTTGACGACCAGGTTGCCGAACAGGAAGCGTGCGCCGGCTTCCGTGAAGCCGAGCAGTGATACGATGATGGTGTTGATCCACGTGAAAAACGCTTCGCCCGCCGGTGTCTTCAGGATCAGCAGCGCGAACATGATCTGCAGGCCGAGTCCCCACACGACCACGCGCCACGGGATCATCGCCCGGTTCACGCTGATCAGCCACGCGATCAGCAGCAGCGTGACCATCCCCAGTACGGACACGAGCCGCTGATGGATCGGCGTATCAATTTCGGCGATCCTGCGCAGCGACCGGCCCCCGCTCTGTGCCGCTGCGGCCGCAGCAGCGTCCGGATCGATCGGAGCGTCAGCCGCGCCGACTCCCGTCGCCGGCGGGCCCGACGGCACTACCGCCGCCGAATCCATCGCCTGTTGCTGGCTCTGCGACAACACCGCAGAATCGATCGGCTGCTGCTGGCTCTGCGATATCACAGCGGAGTCCGGCGCCGGCTGCGGCACATCTGTCGTCGCGGTGCGCGCGTCCACGCGCGACGCGTAGATGCCGGAGAGAAGTAGTGCGCCGGCGAACAGCCAGAGCACTGCGAGGCCCCAACGGATGGACAGCTTCATCCCGTGACCGCCTGATCGTGAAAAAGTGATGTGCGCGTCGAGCAGCCGGATCAACCCGCGCCGCTCACCTGCATTTGCCGCTTCCGCTCTGCCGTCAGCGACCGGTCCTCGAAGAGCTTGATCAGCAGCACACCGGCCACGAACCCGCCGACGTGCGCCCATACGGCCACACCGCCCGTCGCCATCGGATCCATGTACCCCGACAGCACCTGCAGCCCGAACCACAGCATCAGCACCAGCCACGCGGGCACCCGGATGATGCGCAGGATGATCACGAAGATAAAGAGCGTCTCGACCCGGATGCGAGGGTAGAGCAGCAGGTACGCACCCATCACCCCGCTGATCGCTCCCGAAGCACCCACCATCGGGATCGGCGAGTCCTGCGTCATGTAGACGTGTGCACCCGCAGCCGCCACACCCACAATCAGATAGAACACGATGAACCGCACATGCCCCATCGAGTCCTCGATGTTGTTTCCGAACAGCCAGAGGAACCACATGTTCGTGATCAGATGAACCCAGCTGCCATGCAGAAACATGCTGGTCACCATGGCGCCGTGCGTCATGCCCCCGAACACGCACGGCGGAATGCCCTCCCCCAGGTCCACGCCGTCATAGTCGCCCGTCAGTCCGGTGATCTCCGCCGGGATCGCTCCAAAACGGCACACCGAGTCCGCCAGCACATCCATGCTCAATCCCATCCCCTGCACGTATACCCACACCGCGATATTCGCCAGGATCAGGACGATCGTGACGACCGGGGTCAGGATCGTGGGGTTGTCGTCTCTCAGCGGGAACAATGCGTCTCGGCTTCTTCCGGGTGATGGGAGTGAGCGGCAGAGTACCCGTGCACCGACTTGCCGGCAAGGGTATATGGCGTCGCCAGCTGGCGTGAATCCGGCGGCTCGGATTACCTTGCTGAAACACCACAGGATGATCCGGAGGCACTGATGAACGGAATCACCCGCGCGCTCCCACGCGTGGTGAAGCTGGTGGCGTTGGCACTGATGCCCGCACTCTCGCTGATGGCGTCGCCCTCGGCCGTAACAGCACAGGAGGCGGCAGGTGGAGAGGGCTGGGCGGCCCGCACGGTGACGCTGCCCGAGCCGGTGACCGTCGTAGGAGGTCCGGGCTCGGCGAACTATCGGCTGGCCGCGCGCTTCGCGCCGTACAAACTCGATGACCTGCTGCACAGCACGAGCGTGGCGCCTCGCTGGATCGAGGGTAGCGAACGGTTCTGGTATGAGTTCGAGACGAGCGACGGCAAAGCCCATATCATCGTGGATCCGGAGCGCAGGACCCGGCGTGCGATCTTCGATAACGCCGTGCTCGCGGCGGAGCTGACCCGGATCACACGCGATCCCTACGACGCCCAGAACCTGCCGATCCGCAGCATCCGGTTCATCGATGCCACCACGCTCGAATTTGAGGTGGAATCATCGCAGGACGAGGAGCGGGAGGAGGACGACGTCCTGGGCGAGCGGCTGGACACACTCCAGCAGGAGCAGCGGCGGCGCAGGGCTGAGGCGAAGAAGAAGGTCCACTACTTCCAGTACAACGTCGACACGCAGACACTGCGCGAACTGGAAGAATGGGAGGAGCCCGACGACCATCCGGGTTGGGCGAGCGTGTCTCCGGATGGCAGTGTGATCCTGTTCGCCCGCGATGACGACCTGCACCTGATGTCGGCCGCCTCGTACGCCCGGATCCTGGATGCCCGGCGTGGCAAGGACGGCGCAGAAGCGGATTCGCTGGATCAGGCGCTGGAGGTCGAGGAGATCCGTCTGACCGAGGACGGCGAGGAGCACTACAGCTGGGCGCGCACGCAGAGGGGCGACACGGACCAGGAACGTGCGAAGAAGAAAGGCGAGCGCAAGCCGGTGAGTGCAGTGTGGTCGAAGGACTCACGCCGGTTCGCGATCGCTCGCGGCGACCAGCGCAAGGTCGGCGATCTCTGGGTGATTCACTCGACCGGCAACACCCGCCCGGAGCTGGAGACCTACCGCTACGACATGCCTGGCGAGGAGGACGTCACGCAGAGTGAGTTGTGGATTCACGACCTCGCCACGAACAGCACCACGCGCGTGACGTGGCCGAATGCATGGAAGGACGAGTCGCTGAACATCGCGACGGCTCGGCAGATCCGCTATCCGGATTCCGAGGATCCGTTCCGTCCGCTATGGCTCGGCGAGGGTTCGGACCAGCTGCACTTCGTGCGTATCAGCCGGAACCGTCATCGTGTCGACATGATGGTCGCGGACGCGAACACCGGGACGGCGCGCACGCTGTTCGAGGAACGGCTCAACACGTACATGGAGACGCGCAATCCGGAGATGCTGCCGAACGGCGACATCATCTGGTGGTCGGAGCGCGATGGCTGGGCTCACCTGTACCGCTTCAGCCCCGATGGTCAGTTGCGCCATCGTCTGACGGAGGGAGCGTTCGCAGTCGGCGGCGTGGAGGCGGTCGACGCGCGCAACGGCGTCGTCTACTTCGCAGCGAGCGGACGCGAGCCGGGTGAAGACCCCTACTACAGCCACCTGTATCGCGTGAACATCGACGGATCGAATCTCCGGCTGCTCAATCCCGGTGACTTCGACCACCGCGCCAGTGTCAGTCCGTCCACCCGCTTCATCGTCGACAATTTCTCACGCGTCAACACCATCCCCACGGCGGTGCTGAAGCGTGCGAACGGCGAGGACGTGATGCCGCTCGAAGAGGCAGACCTGTTGCGGCTGCGCGCTGCCGGCTGGCAGATGCCGCAACCGTTCAGGGTGAAGGCGGCGGACGGCATCACGGACCTGTACGGTGTCATGTACCTGCCGTTCGACTTCGATCCGCGGAAGAAGTATCCCATCATCGCGTACGTCTACCCCGGTCCGCAGACCGAGGCTGTCTCGAAATCGTTTTCAACCAGCCGCTACGAGACGGCGCTCGCACAGTTCGGCTTCGTCGTGATCACCGTCGGCAACCGCGGAGGCCACCCGTCGCGTTCGAAGTGGTACCACAATTTCGGCTACGGCAACCTGCGCGATTACGGCCTCGCCGACAAGAAGGCGGCCGTGGAGCAACTCGCCGATGAGTTGCCCTTCGTCGATATCGATCGCGTCGGCATTTACGGCCATTCCGGCGGCGGCTTCATGTCGACGGCCGCCATGCTCGTCTACCCCGACTTCTTCGATGTCGCCGTGTCCAGCTCCGGCAATCACACCAACGACATCTACAATCGCTGGTGGTCCGAGACACATCACGGCGTCAAGGAAGTGGTGGGCGACTCCGGGCAGGTGACATTCGAGTACGATATCGACGGCAATCCCGAGCTCGCAGCCAACCTCAAGGGGCACCTGCTGCTGACCACCGGTGATATCGACAACAATGTGCACCACGCCAACACGCTGCGCATGGTGCGGGCACTGATCCGGGCGAACAAGCGCTTCGACTACTTCGTCTTCCCCGGTCAGCGCCACGGCTACGGCAACATGAGCGATTACTGGTTCTGGCTGCGTGCTGAGTACTTCGTGAAGCATCTGCTCGGGGACGATACACGCTGGTCGGCTGACCTGGTCGAGTTACAGAGGGAGGGGGCTCGGACTCGGTAGTGTCCGGCTCGGCTACCTCCCCGGGCTGAGAATGGTCTGGCCCCGGCCTGCTAATGCACCGGCTGGTGCCAGGTTATCATGGGCGTGGGCAGGTGCTGGGGCATGTGGAAGACGCACGCACACGTTCAAGGGAATGGGCAGAGGCACCCCCTCCCCCTCCCCTTCCTCCGTGCAGCGAGCCCTGCCCCGCACGGCCGTTGAGGTTACTGCCCGTACCCCTGCACCTGAACGTGTGCGTGCGCCTTCCACCTGCACGTTCCCGTTCCCACGCCCATGCAGCCTGAAACCAGTAGCGCAGGCTCTGCCAATATGTCAGCCCCTTCCGCCGTGCCGGCATGAATGCAGGGCACATGCGTTGCACCTGCCCCCACCCGTGCAACCTGGCCGCCCGGCGGCCACCAGGAACTAACGGAGGAGCAATATATGGCGAAGGTCATCGGTATCGACCTCGGCACGACGAACTCGGTGGTCGCGGTGATGGAGGGAGGCGACCCGGTAGTGATCCCGAATGCGGAGGGCGGACGGACGACGCCGTCGGTGGTGGCGTTTACGAAGGACGGCGAGCGACTGGTGGGCCAGGTGGCGCGCCGGCAGGCGATCACGAACCCGAAGAACACGGTGTTCTCGATCAAGCGGTTCATGGGCCGCAAGGGCGGCGAGGTGGACAGCGAGAAGAGCCGTGTGCCGTACGAGGTGCGCACGGACGCACAGGGCCGAGTGGAAGTGCACATCAGCAACACGGACAAGACGCACACGCCTCCGGAAATCTCGGCGATGATCCTCCAGAAGATGAAGCAGACGGCGGAGGATTATCTGGGCAGCGAGGTCACCCAGGCGGTGATCACGACACCGGCGTACTTCAACGATGCGCAGCGTCAGGCGACGAAGGACGCCGGCAAGATCGCGGGGCTGGAGGTGCTGCGAATCATCAACGAGCCGACGGCTGCAGCGCTGGCGTATGGTCTGGACAAGAAGAAGGACGAGAAGATCGCGGTCTATGACCTGGGCGGCGGCACGTACGACATCTCGATCCTCGAGCTGGGCGATGGAGTGTTCGAGGTGAAGGCGACGAACGGCGACACGCACCTTGGCGGTGACGACTTCGACCAGAAGATCATCGACTGGCTGGTAGAGGAGTTCAAGAAGGACCAGGGCATCGATCTGTCGAAGGACGCGATGGCGCTCCAGCGGCTGAAGGAAGCGGCGGAGAAGGCGAAGATGGAGCTGTCGACGACACCGTCGACGGACATCAATCTGCCGTTCATCACGGCGACGCAGGAAGGCCCCAAGCACCTCAACATCGCGCTGAGCCGGGCCAAGCTCGAGCAACTGGTGGACGACCTTGTGAAGCGGACGATTCCGCCGATGCAGCAGGCGCTCAAGGATGCCAATCT
>JAGTUV010000156.1 GCA_018224305.1 Gemmatimonadota bacterium | reverse complement strand
GCCGCGCTCAGCCGTCGCCTGCACCGACGGTGTCCTGGCCGCCGGTGGTGGCCTTGTTGCCGGTGTCCTGGCCGCCGGTGTCCTGGCCGCCGGTGGTCTAGCCGCCGGTGTCCTGGCCGCCGGTGTCCTGGCCGCCGGTGGTCTGGCCGCCGGTGTCCTGGCCGCCGGTCTCCGTGGCGTCGTCATCGATCTCCGCGTCGTCCGTCGCGCCCTCTTCCGGGAACATCGGGCTGGTTTCGCGCCACAGCTCCTCGACCTTCTGACGCAGTTCGCGCACCCGTTCCTCCTCCTCCGAGTGCTGGAGGTGGTAGCGGGCGGCGCTGAGTGCACTGAACGCGCTCCACAGCGCCTTCGACGCGGGCGTACGGCTCGAGCGCGGCCGCTTCTCGTCCACCAGCCGTGACACTACCCAGTCGGCGAAGCCGTCGGCGAGCAGCATGACCTCACCGTCGCCGCTCTTCGCCTCCTCCGCCACGAATGCCTGAAGCTTGCGTTTGAACGATTTGGGCACGCCCGCGACGACGTAAACGCTCAGATCGTCGCGTTCGAGCATATCGGCACCCATGCGTTCGTCCTTTCTGTGGTGTCAGTCGGTTGATGTGCAGACGGCAAGGCCTGCGCCACAACGGATTCAGCGCTCCAGCACCATGGCAAATCCCATTGCGCCGGCCGCGCACACCGTGATGAGGCCGACGCCCGCATCGCGCCGCTTCATCTCGTTCAGCAGTGTGGTCGTCAGTCGGGCGCCCGTGGCGCCGAACGGGTGTCCGATCGCGATACTGCCGCCCATCACGTTGATCCGGTCCTCGTCGAGGATGCCCGTCTTCCGGTCGCGGCCGAGCTTCGTGCGTGCGAACTCGTCGGAATCCATCGCCTGCAGGTTGGAGAGGACCTGTGCGGCAAACGCCTCGTGGATCTCCCACAGCTCAATGTCATTCATGGTCATGCCCGCCCGGTCGAGCGCTACGGGCGCTGCGTATGCCGGCCCCTGCAGCAGCTGGTCCTTCGGCGAGAGCGCCGTGTAGTGCCAGCTGCGAATGTAGCCGAGCGGCTCGTAACCCAGTTCCTTCGCCCGTTCCTCACTCATCAACAGCACCGCCCCCGCACCGTCGGTGAGGGGCGACGCATTGCCGGCGGTCACCGTGCCGTACCTCTTGTCGAATACCGGCCGGAGCGCCGCGAGCTTTTCCGCCGTCGTGTCGCTGCGAATGCCGTTGTCACGGTCCACCACGTCCTCGTACTTCGGCGGGATGAACGTCGGCACGATCTCCGCCGTCAGCCGCCCATCGGCAGTGCCCTGGGCCGCGAGCTGGTGCGAACGCAGCGCCCAGCGGTCCTGCTCCTCGCGCGTGATGCCGTTCTCCTTGGCCATCCGTTCCGCGCTCTCACCCATGGTCTCGCCTGTGGACGGCTCGGCGATCGCCGGCGTGATCGGCGCGAGATCCCTCGGCCGGATCCCGGCCAGCGCCTTTGCCCGCGCTCCGAGCGACTTTGCCTTCGACGCACTGAGCAGCGCATCACGCATGCTGCGCGACAGCAGCATCGGCACGTCCGACAACACTTCCACACCGCCCGTCACGTACACGTCGCCATAGCCGTGCATGATCGACTCGGCAGCGGACGTGATCGCCTGATTCGACGATGCACACGCGCGACTGACGCTGAACGCCTGCACCCACGGAGGCAGCCCGGCCTCGAGCACGACCTCGCGGGCGACATTCGGCGCAGTGATCGACGGCACTACCGTGCCGAAGACCAGCCCGTCCACCACGGTCGGGTCGAGTTCGGCCCGGTTGATCAACTCGCGCACTGCCACCGTGCCGAGCTGTACGGGGCTCATGCGGGCGAGCGAGGTGCCTGCCCGGGTGAATGCGGTCCGGCAGCCTGCAACGACGGCCACGCGCTTGGACATATTCCATCCCTTCAGAAGTTCTGCCGATCTTGGCGCTTCATACACCCGGCCGCAAGCTGCCGGCCACGCCGGCGCGCCTTGCCATCGCCAGCGCCGGAACGCATGATCCGGCGATGATCCGCAACGCCGAGCACACCGACATCGATGACCTTGCCGGCCTCTGGGCGCGCGCATTCCCCGGCGAGCGCACGGTCGAACAGCGCGTGCTGCATCTCGAGACCGGCGGCGTGTTCGGCGGCATCGAGACCGCCTGGATCGCCGAGCGTGGCGGCCGCGTCACCGGTGCGTACCGCGCATACGCACTCACCCAGCACATGCATGGCACCGCGTTTCGCATGATGGGGCTCGCGTCCGTTGCCGTGGATGAGACCGCACGCCGGCGCGGCGTGGGCCGGGAGATGTGCGAGCACGCGATCCGGGTCGCTCGCGAGCGTGGCGATGTGCTGAGCGTGCTCTATCCGTTCCGGCCTTCGTTCTACCTCTCGCTGGGATGGGGCATGGCCGGCGAGATGCAGGCATACCGGTTCCGGCCCGAATCACTGGGCGAGATCGGCCGCGGCGCAGGCGTGCGGCGCGCCGGTCCCGATGACACCGCTGCCATCGCCGCCTGCTACGATACGGTCGCTGCGGATACGAACGGCCTGATCGCGCGCACGCCGCGTATATGGCGCAGCCACCTCGAGGACGATTCGACCCATGCATACCTGACCGGCGTCGAAGCCGTGCGCGGTTACATGATCGTTCGCTTCGGCCGCTCTTCCACACCTGACGACAAGCCACTGTTCGTGCGCGAGCTCGTGGCTTCGGACCACGACGCATACGATGCGCTGCTCGGCTGGATCTCGGCCCAGCGCGACTCATTGCGCATCATCCACTACGACGCCGCCCCGGACGAACGCTTCGCGCACCGTCTTTCCGAGCCTCGCACACCCGGGTTTCAGCCCGCGCGCTACCTGTGGGCTCCCGTCGCTCGCGTGATCCGCGGGCCCATGTTGCGTATCCTCGATGTGAAGGCTGCCATCGAGCGGCGCGTGCGCTGGTCGCCAACCGCGCCCATGAGCTTCGGCCTGCACCTGATCGATGACCTGGTGCCGGAGAACGAAGGACCGTTCGAGGTGGACTTCGGAGGCTCCCGTGCGACGGTGAAGCGCGGCGCCGCGCGACCGACACTGCAACTCCCGATCAGCGTTTTCGCACAGGTATTCGCGGGTGAGTTGAGCGTTCGCGAAGCCCTGATGCTCGGCCTCGCGGAGTGTGACGGCGATGCCTCCGCCATTGACGCGCTGTTCCGCGTCGACCGCTGCTTCAGGCTGCTCGACGAGTTCTAGGTGCGCTGTTCCGCGTCGAACTCTGCTTCAGGCTGCTCGACGAGTTCCAGGTTATGATGCCGAATCACAGCACCCGCCCCCGGGAGGATTCATCTTCATGCGAGTGACAGCCCTTCCGTTCGAGCTGGACAGCGATGAGAGTCGCGGTTTTCATGTGCCCGCCCGCGAGATCCGCGGGACGGTGAAACTGGAGGACGACCGCCTCATCATCGCCTTCATGCTAGTGGGTGCGCCGGCCGACGACAGCCCGCACATCACACGCATCGACCTCACCAGCATCGACCATGTGTCCATGACCGGCGGTGCCGTCAAATCGCCGCGCCTGCTGATCGAGACATCGAACGAAGATTGCCTGAAGCCGATCCCCTGGGCATCCGGCTGTCAGTGCGTGCTCCGCTTCAGGCGTGCGGACGGTCAGCACCTTCGTGAGCTGATCGCAGAGATCGAGGTGCGCATGGCGGACAGCAGGACGAGGGAGGAGGACTGACGGAGGCGGACCGAGGGCAGGCGAGCGCGGCCGATCAGCCTGTCTTGCCCACTCCTTCCTCGAGCGCGTTCCAGCCCAGCAGCGCGCACTTCACACGGACGGGGAACTTCGCGACGCCCGCCAGCGACCGCAGGTCGCCCATGCGCTTGTCGCGTGCCGCATCGGCATCGCCGTGCATCATCCGGGTGAACTGTGCGGCCAGCCCGAGCGCCTCATCGACCGGCTTCCCCTTCACGAGCTGCGTCATCATCGAGATCGACGCCTGAGAGATCGAGCAGCCCTCACCGACGAACATCGCGTTCGCGATGACACCGTCCTTCACATGCATCTGGAGATGAACCTCGTCGCCGCACGTGGGGTTCTTCATGTGGATCGACACGTCCGGATCCGGAAGCTCGCCCTTGTTGCGCGGCCGCTTGTAGTGCTCGAGGATGAGTTCCTGGAAGAGCGAGTTCAGGGGCGGTGTGCTGCGGTCCATGGTCATCCGTGTATTCTGTCGCTTTCCGAGGGGGAGGGGAAGGGGTCAATCCGCCAGCATCTCCTTGATACCCGAGAAGAAGTTCGACTGGAGCGTGGTCGATTCCTCCGGTGTCAGGGTCGTGCCGGTGTCGCGGATCTCAACCAGGTCGGCGGGGATCTCTTCGAGGTAGCGTGAGGGCATCGTGGCCGTGGCGCTACCGCCGCGACGACGGCTCAGACAGTATGAGAGGCCGAGCCGGTTCATTGCGCGGGTGACGCCGACGTAGAGCAGGCGGCGCTCCTCTGCCAGCGGATCGCCGTACTCGTCGGCGCCCTCTCCGGTCAGCGAGCGGGCGTGCGGCAGGATGCCCTCCTCCAGCCCGACAATGAACACATCGCTGAACTCGAGACCCTTCGCGGAGTGCAGCGTCATCAGCGTGACGCCGCCCTGTTCCAGATCCTCTTCGTCCTCATCCATCTCCGCCAGCGTGAGACGTGCGAGCGCGTCGGACATCGACGGCGGCTCCCAGTCGTCCGTACCGGCCTCCGACCAGACCTTCCTCTCGTATCGGGCGATGGTGCCGACGACATCGCGGACGTTCTCGATACGCGTCTCGACCGTGCGGTCACGATGGTCGGAGCGCAGTGCATCCTCGATCGCCAGGCTCTTGAAGAACGCGTCCGCCCACGCCGCGAGCGGCGGGAAGCCATGCTCCTGCGCGGGCGGCGGCATGGCTGCGGCCGCTTCGGCGGCGGCCAGACTGCCCCGCGCTTCGTCGAGTTGTTTTCTGAACGCTGTGATAGCAGCAGATGATGCAGCACCCACATCATCGGCACCGATGACATCCAGCAGCCGGGCGAACTGGATGCGCTGCTCGCGCGCCATGGCCGCCACCTTGAGCACCGTGGTCCGGCCAATGCCGCGCGTCGGCCAGTTGATGATACGGCGTAGCGCGATCTCGTCTTCAGCCGCCACGACCGTGCGCAGGTACGCCAGGCAGTCGACGACCTCCTTCCGCTCGAAGAACGATGTCCCGCCCACGACGCGGTACGGTATGTTCTGCGCGCGAAGCGCTTCCTCCAGCACGCGTGACTGCGGGTTGGTGCGGTACAGCACCGCGAACTCCTCCCACCGCATCTTCCGCGTCATCCGCCGTACCTGGATCTCGCGCGCTACGCCCTCCGCCTCCGCGACATCCGTGTCGTGAGTCCACAGGTCGAGCAGCGGACCGATCGGGTTGCCCGTGCGAAGCGTCTTGGCGTGCCGGTGACGGTTGCCGGAGATGATCGCGTTCGCCGCGGCGAGGATGCGCTGCGTGGAGCGATAGTTATGCTCGAGCTTGACGACTGTCGTCCCCGGGAAGTGCCGCTCGAACTCCAGGATGTTGGCCACGTCCGCACCGCGGAACGCGTAAATCGACTGGTCATCATCGCCCACGACGCACAGGTTGCGTCGCGGCCCCGCCAGGATTCGCGCCATCTCCAGCTGCACGGCATTCGTGTCCTGGTACTCGTCGATCATGAAATAATGCCAGCGCTTCCACAGCGCCTGTCGCACCATTTCATCTTCGCGCAGCAGCCGCACCGTCAACAGCAACAGATCATCGAAATCGACCGCACCGCACGCACGCAGCATCTCCTCATACAGGCCGTACGCGTCCGCAGAAAGCACTGCGTAGTCATCCGAACGGTTGCCGCGCGCCTGCTCCGACGCCACGTGCTTCACTGCCTCGACCGGTGCCAGACCCCGCGTCTTCCAGTCGGATATCTGCCGCATCACACGCTTCAGATCGAAGCTGTCATCATCGATCGAGATCTCGCTGCACGCACTCTTCAGCGCGCCCATCTGATCTGCCGCGCTGTAGATCGCGAATTTCCTCGGCAGGCCCAGCTTCACACCGTGCTCCCGCAGGATGCGCGCGCCCAGTGAATGGAACGTGCTGATCGTCACGCGCTTCGCCTCGTCCCCCGCGAACTCGCGCACGCGCTCACGCATCTCCATCGCCGCCTTGTTCGTGAACGTCACCGCCACGATCCGCCCCGGATCCACCTGCGCGCTCCGGACCAGATGCGCTATGCGGTACACGAGTGTGCGGGTCTTGCCGGACCCCGCACCCGCCAGAATGAGCACCGGCCCCTCCGTACGCTGCACGGCGGAGCGCTGCTCAACATTGAGCTGGTTCAGATAGAGTGAGGGTGTCGACAATCAGACCCTGCGGCGATGAGGTATGCGTCGCGGGAAAGAAAACACGGGCCGGTGGGAGAGGCAACGGGTTGACAACCGCGCTGTCGCCGCTGCCGGACGCGCCGTCAACCTTGCACCACGGTATCGCCGCGGCCACCTGGTGCATGACTGGCGTCGGATAGCGCCGTCAACCTTCTACCGCAGCTATCGCCGCGGCCGCTTGGTGGGGATCTGACATCGCATGGCGCCGTCAACCGCCTACCGGGCCGTCGACGCCACCGCCTGGTAGATATCTGCCGTCCAATGGCGCCGACATCATCCATCGGCGTCCATTGAGATTGCCCCTCGGCGCTCGGACCCGATTACCGGCCACACCACGCTACCCGTGCCCGTCGAGCGCGATGTGGTGCGCGTCGAGCGCGATGTGGTGCGCGTCGAGCGCGATGTGGTGCGCGTCGAGCGCGATGTGGTGCGCGTCGAGCGCGATGTGGTGCGCGTC
>JAGTUV010000155.1 GCA_018224305.1 Gemmatimonadota bacterium | reverse complement strand
GGTCCAACCTGCCTGCCGCGCACTACCGCGACGCCGATGACGAAGACGATCCCTTCGCCATCGAAGAGGAACTGCCGGAACCGGAAGAGATCCCGCTGCCGCCGGGGGTCACACTCTTCACGATGCCGGAGCTGGAAGCAGCACTCACGACGGTGCAGGCTCTGGACCCAGCCGGGATCGGTGCCCGCAACCTGCGCGAGTGCCTCCTCCTGCAGCTCCGCGATGCCGGGGAGACCGGGACCATCGCCCACCGGATGGTGGATGAAGCGTTCGAGGACCTCAAGGCCCATCGTTGGAACGATATCGCGCGCCGGTTCGGGGTGAGTGCGCGTGAGGCACAGCAGGCCGCCGACACCCTCTCGCGCCTCGATCCGAAGCCCGGTCTCCGCCACGCTGACAAGGGCGAGGCCTACATCATCCCCGACCTGATCGTGGACAAGATCGAGGATCGCTACCACGTCTTCCTGAACGACACCGGTGTGCCACGGCTCCGTCTCTCGCGTTCATATCAGGACCTGGCGCGCGAGCGCGGGAAGATGAGCGCCGAGAACAAGGACTTCATCGCCTCGCGGATGAACAGCGCGACCTGGATGATCCAGGCCATCGAGCAACGTCGTCAGACGATGCTCAAGGTGATGAACTTCATCGTCGATCGTCAGCGTGAGTTCTTCGAGAAGGGAGTGCAGTTCCTGAAGCCGCTGACGCTGCGCGAGGTGGCGGAAGTAATCAACATGCACGAGTCCACCGTGTCGCGCGTGACGAACGAGAAGTTCGTGCAGACGCCGCGCGGTGTGCTGCCACTGAAGTTCTTCTTCTCCAGCGGCCTGTCGACCACATCGGGCGAGGATGTGAGTGCACGCGGCATCAAGGCGAAGATCCAGAAGCTGGTGGCCGATGAGGAGGCGAAGCGTCCGCTGACCGATCAGGCGATCGTCAATATCCTCAAGGACGAGGGCATCCAGATCGCGCGCCGTACCGTGGCCAAGTACCGCGATCAGCTCGGCATCCTGTCCGCGCGGATGCGCAAGCGGGTGTGAGGGCGCGCGCACACGCGATGTCTGCGCATCTGACCTCAGCGCACACGACGCAGAACGGGAACTGACGCTAAATGTCGCAGCCCGCCCCGACGACGGAAGCCGACCGCCCCGTGCGCCTGAGCGCGGAGGCGCGCCGCGATTTCGCCGTGCTCGTTCCCGCCTGGAACGAAGTGGACAACATGGCGGACCTCATCCGCGAGCTGCGCACGACATTCGAGCGCCACGGTCTCGAGGGCGAGGTGCTGCTGATCGACGACGGCTCGACCGATGGCACGGCGGAGAGCGCCGAGCGCGCGGCGCAGGGGTGGGCTCCGTTCCGCGTGGTCAGGCACCGTCGCAATTTCGGCAAGACCGAGGCGATGGTGACCGGCGCCGAGAATACCGACGCGCGCTGGGTGATCCTCTTCGATGCCGATCTCCAGCACGGTACGGAGGAGATCCCGCGGTTTCTGGAGAAGCTGGACGAGGGCTTCGACATCGTGACGGGCCGGAAGGTGGGCCGTTACGAGAAGGCGGCGGTGTCCAGCATCTACAACCGGTTGAGTCGAATGATATTCGACATCCCGGTTTCCGACACGAATTCGATGAAAGCGTTCCGCCGCGACATCCTGGGCGAGGTCCGGCTGCGGCATGACTGGCATCGCTTCTTCGTGGTGCTCGCGTACGCACGCGGCTTCAGCATTACGGAGATCGACATTGCCCTGCATGAGCGGCGACACGGCGTTGCGAAGTACTCGGGCCGCAGCCGCATTGTAGTCGGTATGCTGGACCTCCTTTCCGTCTGGTTCTTCCTGTTCTTCGCGCGCAAGCCAATGATGCTCTTCGGCATCAGCGGTCTGGTGATGGCTGCGGCCGGCGTCGTGGTCGGTCTGATCACCATCGTGCTCCGCGTGATCGAGTGGGTATCCCCCATCGGCTATCGGCCGCTGCTCTATCTTGTTCTCCTTCTGGAAGTGCTGGGCTTCCTGCTGCTCGGCTTCGGCTTCATCGCGGAGATGGTTGCACAGCAGAATGCCGAGTTCGACTCGCTGCACCGCGACATCTCACGCCTGTCGCGCAGGGCCGTGTCACCCCGCATCGGCGAGAGCCGGACTCCGCGCGACTGATGACCCGCAGCAATCCGCGTGTGCTGGTCATTGCCGGCACCCGCCCCGAAGGCATCAAGCTGGCACCGGTGCTCGACGCGCTCCGTGTCCACGGCGAAGCCGTGGATGTACGTCTCGCGCTCACGGGTCAGCATACGACGCTGATTCGACAGGTGCTCGATGTATTCGGCCTCGAGGCGTCGTGGGACCTGGCCATCATGAAGGAGGGACAGGATCTCTACGACATCGCCCACGGCTGCCTGGACGGCCTGCGTGATGTGGTGCGCGAGTTCCGGCCCGACATGCTCCTCGTCCAGGGTGACACGGCATCCGTATTCTTCGGCGCACTGGTCGGCTTCTTCGAACGGGTGCGCGTGGGTCATGTCGAAGCAGGCCTGCGCAGCGGCGACCGGCAGCATCCCTATCCCGAGGAGATGCTGCGGCGGATGACTGGAGTCGTGGCCGACGTGCACTTCGCTCCGACACCGCATGCGGCGCATAATCTGCTGGCCGAGAATGTCGATGCTGCAACCGTCTACCTGACGGGCAACACGGTGGTCGATGCGGTACAGAGGATCGCGTCCATACCGCACGAGCCCGAGGACAGCGCGCTGCGCGAGGTGCTTGCAGGCGGCGGTCGGCTCGTGCTCGTCACGGCGCACCGTCGCGAGTCGTTCGGCGAGCCCCTGCGAGAGGCGTTCGGCGCGCTGCGGGAGATCGCCGACGGGTTCGAGGATGTGACACTGGTGTACCCCGTGCACCCCAACCCCAACGTGCGTGAGCCCGCCGAGGCGATGCTCGGAGGTCATCCGCGCATCCGGCTGACAGCGCCGCTGGATTACCTGGACCTTGTTCACGCACTGAAGCATGCCGCGCTCGTGATCACCGACTCGGGCGGCATCCAGGAGGAAGCGCCGAGCTTTGGCACGCCCGTGCTCGTGCTGAGAGACGTGACAGAACGTCCGGAGGCGGTGGAGGCCGGTATCGCCCGACTCGTCGGTACGGACAGGCGGCGGATCGTGGAAGCGGCCTCCGAGGTGCTGCGCAGCTCGACGCGCGCAGCGGTATCCAGTCCGTATGGCGACGGCAGGGCAGGGGAGCGCATAGCGGACATCGTCATGCACACGCTCACCGGAGCGGCGCGCGTGACGGAGGACTGGCGGCCTTGAGGATCCTGCAACAGTGCATCTACTTCCCGCCGGAGGTGGGCGGCCTCGAGAGCCACGCGTACTTTCTCTGCCGCGAGCTAGTCCGCATGGGCCATCAGGTCACGATGATGACGTCGCTGTCGCAGCCGGGCCTGCGCGAACGTGAGTGCATGGACGGCGTCGAGGTAGTGCGGAAGTGGTTCCCGCGGAAGCGCACGCCAGCGGGCTGGGCGGCCCACACGCTGGGGACCGTGCCGCATTACATGCGGCTCGCGAAGCACGCGGACGTGCTGCACGCGCAGACGTTCGCTTCGGCGATACCGGGCATGCGCGCAAAGCGGAAGTACGGGCATCCGCTGGTGATTACACTGCACACGTCACACTTCCTGAAGCTGGCGAAGAAGCCGGTGTGGCGGCCGGTGCTGCGCCGCATCGTGAAGTCGGCCGATTGGCTGCTGGCCGCGAGCGGCGAAATCCGCGATGTCGCGCTGGACCTGTACCCCCACCAGCGGGCGGAAGCGTTGACTAACGGAGTGGACACCGAGCTGTTCGTTCCGCGTGATGCGGTGGCGGGAACGGTGCGCTCATGGGACGGCGTCACTCCAACGGGAAGCGCCGCTCCAGCGGACGGCGTCGAGCCATCGGGAAGCGCCGCTCCAGCGGACGGCGTCGAGCCATCGGGAAGCATTGCTCCATCGGACGGCGTCACTCCAACGGGAAGCGCCGTTCCACCAGACCGCGCCGGACGACCACGCGTGCTCGTTCCGCGACGCCTGTTCGAGAAGAATGGCGTCGAATACTTCATTCGGGCGCTGCCGCTCATCCGCACGGAGCTGGAGATCGACGCGGTGCTGGTGGGCGATGGCCCGGAGCGGGAGCGGCTGGAGCGCATCGCCGGTGAACTGGATGTAACCGACATGGTGACATTCATGGGAAGCCGGCCGAATGACGAGATGCCGGCGCTGCTGGCGGACGCGGACGTGGCGGTTCTTCCGTCGCTGATGGAGGCGACGAGTGTCGCTGCGCTGGAAGCGATGAGTTGCGGCGTGCCCGTGGCGGCATCCCGCGTGGGCGGACTGCCGGAGATCGTGGACGAGAGCGTCGGCACGCTGTTCGAGCCCGCCGACCCGCAGTCGCTCGCGACGGCGCTGGTGGCCCTGCTCCGGCGCCCGGACCGGGTCGCGACCGGGCTGCGGGCAAGGGAGAGAGTGGTACAGAGCTGGAGCGTTGTGCGCCTGGCGCGGCGGCACCAGGAGATCTACGAGACGCTCCTCAGGGAGAGGCGTTGATGGCGAAAAAGCGGAAGGGAAAGAACGCGGCGGAATCGCGCACGGGGTCGCAGGGAGCGGGAGAAGCGCCGCCGGCGATGCCCGGCTGGGCGCCGGCCGCGATCTACGCGCTGGTGACCGTTGTCCTGTTCCGCGAGTTCTTCCTCGGCGGGGTCTCGATGCTGGGCAACGACAGCCTGGCACTGAGCTATTTCGCGCGCAACTTCTATACGGAGTTCGTCCAGAACTTTCAGCGGATGCCGTTCTGGAATCCGCTGCTGATGGGCGGCATCCCGTTCGTCGAGGGGATGCACGGCGACATCTTCTATCCGCCGTCGCTGGCGATGTTCTTCCTGGATGCGCGCGTCATGTGGGGCTGGAAGATGGCGCTGCACATCTTCATGGCAGGGATCTTCACGTACCTGTGGCTGCGTCGCGGCCTCGGCCTCGATCCGCTGCCGGCGTTCTTCGGCGGTCTCGTCTACATGCTGGGCGCTGACCTCGTCAGTCTCGTGCTGCCCGGTGGCGACGGCAAGCTGTTCGTGTCGGCACTGGCGCCGCTGCTGTTCTGGCTCACCGAGCGGGCCGTCGCGCGGCAGCGCGCGGCCGACTTCGCGCTATTCGCGCTCGGTATCGCACTGCTGATCTTCACGTCGCACATGCAGGCCGCCTATTTCTGCGTCTGGGGCGTGTCGCTGTACTTCATGTTCCGGGTCTGGCAGATCTGGCGCGCGGGGCGGAGCGGGATCCTGGCGGCGCGGCTGATCGGCCTGTTCACGCTCGCGGGTGTGCTGGGCGTGGGTGCGGCCGCCGTCCAGTTCCTGCCGCCACTCGGCTATCTACAGGAGTATTCGCACCGAGCAGAGCGCGCCGAAGGCGAGGATAGGGGCTACGAGTGGTCATCGACGTACTCCCTCAATGCCGAGGAGATTGCGTCGCTGGTGGTTCCGGAGTTCGCGGGCGAGGTGCCGAACGCGTACTGGGGGAAGAACCCGCTCAAGCTGAACAGCGAGTATGCGGGTCTGATTTCGCTCCTGCTGATCCCGGTGCTGCTGCTGGGCCGGCGCACTCCGCAGGTCTGGTTCTTCATCGGGCTGGCTGTGCTGACGCTGCTGTACGCGCTGGCATCGAGTACGCCGCTCGGCCGGCTGTTCTATCTGATTCCGGGAGTCAGCCTGTTCCGCGCGTGGTCGATGATCATCTTCCTCTACGCATTTGCGATCACCACGCTTGGCGCACTCGCCGTGCAGTACCTGCAGGACCTGCTGAGCCAGCGCGACGCAGGACAGCTGAGCCAGCGCGACGCCGGCCGCGGGACGATGGCTCCGCGGCGGGCTCTCTGGATCGGTGCGGGAGTGCTGGGGCTGCTGGCGCTGCTGATGTCGGCGGGCGCGCTGACGGGCATGTGGACCGCGGTGTTCTACCGGGGGATCGATGCCGGCCAGAGCGCCGCACTCGCGGCGAACGAGGCGTACATGACGCGCGGATTCTGGATTGCGACCTTTATCGCGGTGCTCACGGCGGGGTTGTGGGAGTTGGCTTCCCGCGGGGTGCTCAGGGCGGGCGCGTTTGTGATACTCCTGGCAGTCGTGGCCGGGATCGATCTGTATCGTGTCGATCGCCCGTTCATTCGGCAGACTGCCGCGATGAATGAGCAGGCCGACCTGTACGGCACGCTGTTCCGGCCGGACGAGACCATCGAATACCTCCAGCGGCTGAGGGATGCGGGAGGGGTGTTCCGTGTGATGGACCTGTCCGCTCTGCTCGGCATGCAGCGGCCTTACGGCCAGAACGACCTGGCTGTGCACGGGATCGAGCAGCTCGCCGGGCATCACGGCAACGAGATCGGTCGCTATCGGAGTCTCATAGGTGGCGAATTCGCGCAGAACATGATCGCGACGGATCTCCGACTGGCGGGGCTGACGAACACGGAGTATCTCGTGATCCCGAGCCGCATCGAGGACTCGCGCCTGGAAGAGGTCCATGTGGGATCGAGGACCGCGCTTTATCGCTATCGCGGCGCTCTTCCGAGGGCTTTCCTCGTCGGCTCGACCGAGATCGTGGCGGGCGAAGCGGCCATGGCTCGCTACCTGGCCGAGGACTTCGATGCCCGCACGACTGTCATCCTCGAGGAACCGCTGCCTGCTGACGTCGAGGTGCAGGCCGGCGCGGCGGGAGTCGTGGAGTGGATGGAACGCGAACCGGACGTTTTCACGTTGCGTGTCGTCGCCGACGCTCCGGCAATGCTCGTGGTGCTCGACAACTACTTTCCGGCATGGAAGGCCTATGTCGATGACAGGGAAGTCGCGGTTTACCGTGCGAATTATACGTTCCGGGCAATTGCCGTCCCGGCGGGCGAGCACATCGTGACGTTCCGCTACGTGCCGACGGAGCTGCGCCGCGGAGCCGCGATCTCGCTCGTGCTGCTCGGATTCCTGCTGGCGGTGGTGCTCGCGGGTTTCTGGCGCGACCGGTACGCCAGGCTCGAGCCGGCATCGGCATGACGGCAGTGACATGACGAAGAGGGAACTGACCGCGTACGACGTCGCGAATCACTACGACGAGGCTTACTTCGCGGATCTCAGTGCGCGGTACCGCACG
>JAGTUV010000154.1 GCA_018224305.1 Gemmatimonadota bacterium | reverse complement strand
CGCGCATTCGCCGTGCTGCTGGCGGCACTGCTGCTGTACGGGCCTGCACTGGCGAGCTTCGTCGCCATCGTGCGCGTCCCGGCCCGCGCCACTCTGATCGTGCCGGCTGGCATGGTCGCACGCGCCGAGGAGGGTGTGGAGCGCCAGGCGCGCGGTCAGGGCTACATCGACATTCCGGAAGTGCTGATGCCGCTGTTCTCGAGCAGCCTCATCGCGAACAACGTGCAGGTCACGTTCTTCGCGTTCGCCGGCGGTATCGCCGTCGGCCTGGGCACGATGCTGATTCTGCTGATGAACGGTGTGATGCTCGGCGGCACTGCCGGTCTGTTCCATGTGCAGGGGTTGAGCCCGTACCTGTGGTCGTTCGTGCTGCCGCACGGCATCATCGAGCTGACGGCGATCTGCATTGCGGGCGGTGCGGGACTGCTGCTCGGCTCCGCATTCGTGCTGCCGGGCCGTCGCACGCGCCGCAGCGCGCTCGTTCACCGCGCACGGGACGCGGTGTCGCTGCTGGGGGGGACCGTTGTGCTGCTGGTACTGGCCGGTCTCGTCGAAGGCTTCATCTCGCCGTCCACGCTGCCATCTGCTGCGAAGCTCGGCTTCGGCACACTCATGGCCGTCATTCTCGGCGCATACCTGCTGCTGGCCGGACGCAACGAACCTACAACAGACCCCGTCGCTTGATCTCGAGGTAGCGCGCCAGTGTCTCCGTCGTTGCAGCCTCGGGCCGGACATCCGTAACCAGGACACCGCGCCGGCGGATGGCGTTCAGTGCGATGGCGCGTGCCTGCATCAACTCTTCGGCAGCCGCGCGCTGGAACGCACCGCGCTCGTCGCGCACGGCGGCGCCGGCCGCGGCCTCCAGTTCGACGTTGCGCATGGCCACGATCATCGGCAGATGTCGGCGCGCACTGGCGCCCAGGTGCTCGAGCAGTGCGGCCGAAGCACGCGCATCGATGATGTCGGTGAACAGCACCACGAGTGAACGCCGCCGCAGCCGCCGCGCGAGGAAGCGGAACGCGCCGGGATAGTCGGGCTCCACACGCCGCGTCTCGACCGTCGCCAGCACATCGGCGATGCGGGCGAGCGGGTATCGTGCGGGCGGCAGGTATGCCTGCACTGTATCAGCGAACAGCAGCACGCCCACTCCGTCACCATGTACGGCCGCGGCATCCGCCAGCACGAGTGCAGCGGCGAGGGAGTGATCGAGACGCTCACGACCCTCGAAGCGTTCGCTCATCAGCCGGCCTGCATCGAGTGCGAGCACTATGCTCTGGCTGCGCTCGGCCTCGTACTGCCGCACGATCGGCTCCCCGCGACGAGCGGTCGCCTTCCAGTCGATCCGGCGCGGGTCGTCTCCACGCACGTACTCCCGCAGTCGCTCGAACTCCCTGCCCTCTCCCACCTCGCGCACGCGACGCGGTCCCGGTGCGATGCGATGGTGCAGAGCCAGCAGGCGGTGCCGCCGCAGCTCACGCAGGCCTGGCTGCACGGTGACACGGTCATTCCGCCGCTCGCGCACTCTGCGCCACAGCAGGCCGAGCGGCGACAGCACGCGCATGTGGAGATCCCCGAGGTACGTCGTGCCGCGCTCTTCTGCGTGCACTGTGGCAGCGAGCCGCACCTCGCCCCCCGCGGCGATTGTCGTATCCATCACGTCGCTGTCTCCGTGCCGGATGCCCGGTCCGGGATCGTCCGTCCAGAGGACGCGGCGGGATACAGGAGCGGTGTTGCGCAGCTCGACCGGCACTTCGACAGCACCTCCGAGCGGCAGGCGCGGCGGCACGATCCGTTCGAGTTGCGGAACCGGCAGGCGGTACAGGGCTATCGCATCGGCCGCGATGAGCGCGAGCAGGAGAGCATTCAAAGCCAGCGCGAGCGGTGTGCTCAGGATGAATGCCGCTCCCGCCAGCGCGATCAGGCCGGCGAGCCGGCGGGAGGGCAACAGCGGCACGTCAGCGGGCGGCCGGGCGTGACGGGTGCGAATCGACGCGCGGTGCCTCAACCGAGTTGAGCAGAAGCGCAATGTGCGTATCCGTGCTCTGCCCCTCGACCTCCGCTTCCGCCGTCAGCCGCACGCGATGCCGCAGCACGGGTACGGCCAGTTCCTTCACGTCGTCCGGCACCATGAAGTCGCGGCCTTCGAGGACTGCGTGCGCACGTGCGGCGGAGAACAGCGCCACCGCGGCGCGCGGGCTGGCGGGCAGGGTGAACGACGCGTCAGCACGCGTTGCGCGGATGATGGCGACAATGTAGTCGCGCACGGTTGGTTCAACGTGAACCGTTCCCGTCGCAGCCCTCAGCGACTCCAACTCCTCACGCGTGACAAGCGGCCGGATGCCGTACGTCGACGCATCGTCCGCGCGGAACCCATCGACGTAGCGGTCGAGCACCCCGCGCTCGGCTTCCGCCGACGGATAGGGCATTGTCACCTTGATCAGGAACCGGTCGAGCTGCGCTTCCGGCAGCGGATACGTGCCCTCGTGCTCGACGGGATTCTGTGTCGCGAACACCGTGAACACGGCAGGCAGGGCACGCGTCACGCCGTCCACGGTGACCTGACGCTCCTGCATGGCCTCGAGAAGCGCGGCCTGCGTCTTCGCCGGTGCCCGGTTGATCTCGTCCGCGAGCAGCACGTCGGCGAATACGGGACCGGGGTGGAACACGAAGGAACGATGCAGTTCGTCGAGGACGTTGACACCCGTCAGATCGGTCGGCATGAGATCGGGTGTGAACTGAACGCGTCCGAACTTCACATCGAGCGCCAGTGCCAGGGTGCGCACGGCGAGCGTCTTTGCCGTGCCCGGCACGCCCTCTATCAGCGCATGACCGCCCGCGATGAGCGTAATCAGCATCTGTCGCAGCGCGTCCGTCTGGCCGAGCACCACGCCCTCGAGCTCGGCGAGTATACGCCGGGCGGCGGCGCCGGCGCGTTCCACTTCGTTCATTTCCATCGTCGAACCTCCAAAACGAAATCATCGAGCGCGCCGGCGAGCTCCGCGAGATCGCCGTCATCGCCTCGTTCCCATTCCTGCTTCAGGCGCCGGCCGGCGTCCGTGCCATCGAGCGCCGCAGGTGGCAACGCGCCTGCGCTGAACACGCGTCGTCCGAGTTGGCGCTCCATGCCGGCCAGCAGCAGCCGGCGGGCCGGTGCGCGTGCACCTGCCCGTTCGTACGCACCCGCCAGCGCCTGCATATGCTCGATCGGCGAACGACGTCGCTCGCGGTGCTCCCGCACCGGCGCACCGAAGCGCGAGCCGGCGAACAGCAGCAGGGCGAGGCAGGCGACGACGGCCTGCAACAGCGCACGACCTCCACCCGTTCGCGTCAGCACCGCGCCCAGCACGTGCAGCGGCTTCGCCTCACGGTAGCCGTGATGATACTCATCGAAGCGGAGTTCGCCACCCGCCGCAATGTCGTGCGCGGCGCGTGCGAAAAGCAGCGCGGCGCCACCCGTGCGCAATGCGCCGTTCCCCAGCACTGTGGCGTCGCTCCACGCGATAACCCGTCCGGTCCCGATACGGAACGACACCACCGTCGGCTCCCCGTCGGCGGTGCGCATCAGCACCTCCGCGGAGTCATCCCCGAGCGCGCTGCTGCGCGCGCGAAACGCACGCATGAAGCCGGTCACGGAGTCGACTCCGGCCGTCCAGGGGTGCGTCGCCGCGGAAAACGCGGTCGAGCCGCGCCAGCGCACCGAGGCCAGGGCACCCAGTGTGTCGAGACGCGTGGGGCGGGTCTCGAGGCCCAGCAGCGTGGTGACGGTGAGGGCGCCGCCTGCACCATAGACCAGCGTACCGCCATCCTCGATCCAGGTGCGCAACGCCTGCATTTCGCGCGGCGTCGCGGCCTGCGACGGGGCCAGAACGACGAGAGCATGGCGCGCGGTGTCGGCCGACCAGCCGCGCAGCTGCCGCTCGGCGGGAATTCCCAGTTCGTCCATCAGCAGGTAGAGTGCAGCAACCCCCGACGGACCGGTCAGGAAGGTGGACGCGCGCGGGTCGTCGCGGTCGCCGTCAGCGGACGGGCGAACGAACAGTGCCATGGCAGCCAGCGCGAACAGCACGGCTGCCAGCACCATGACGTTGCGTCGATTACCCATTCACACCGAGGTCGGTCGCTGATGCAGCAAGCGCATGAAACGCCGCGGCGTCCGGCGCGCGCGCTCCGAACGCCACCGGAAGGAATTGCCGGATGAACGCGTCGAAGGGGCGGCGTGACTCGGGATGCGATCGGACTTCGGTTCGGTAGTCGCCGGGTGTCTTGCCCGGATGATACCGGAGCGCACCCCGCTCCTCGAGGCGGAGGACCGCGGCCATGTAGAGCGCTATGGCAGCGTCGCGGAAACGGCCTGCAGCAGCCGCGGCACGAGCAGCGGTTTCCCACCCTTCCGCGCTATCGCCGCGAATGTGCACCGCGCTGCCAACCCGGCGCGGGGCGTCGACCGGCCGGGGTGCACCGATCAGCGCGCTTGCCAGCGCATAGAGCGCCCACAGCGCGAGTGCACACAGGAGACCCACGAGAAGCCACGCGAACGCTGGGTGCCACAGTTCCGGCACCCAGCTGCGCAGCAATGACCCGATCCAGTGGCGGAACGCGGCCGCCAGTTCCGAGATCAGCCGCAGCAGCGCGGGTGTCTCGCGCTCGGCGAATTCCGGTCGGGCGAACACGCGGGACAGTGCCGCATCGACCGTGTCCGCCGGCAGTGACTGCATCCCTCAGACGGCGTGGTCCTGAAGCGCGGCGACCGCTGACTCCAGGTCCGGCGCTTCCGTACGTGCGCGCCGATCGAAGTACATCAGCACAACGACCGTAATGAGGAACGGCGTCGTGATGGCACCGAGCACGATACCGCCCGCCTGCAGCAGGCCGGTCAGCCACATGTTCGTATTCTCGAAGCTCGCCGCATTGAGCGCAGCCGTGATCCCGATGCTCACGCCGGCAATCATGCCGAGCGCCATCACCGGCAGGTACGTGATCAGGAGAGCGACGGCAAGCAGGCCGAGGATGCGCAGGCGGGCCCCCCTCGACAGCCGCCGTGATCTGCCCATGGCGTCGAACGGCCCGCGATCCTCGATCATGACTGCAGGATACACCGCGAAGAACATGGCAATGGCGATCAGGCCGGGCACCAGCAGCAGGAAGAAACCCAGGATCATCAGGATCGTCGTCACCACCGATACCACCGCGATCGGCAGCCACCGGCGCAGGCCGCGTCGCAGCGACCCGCCAATCCCGGGCTCTTCACCGCCATACGCGACGCCGGCCGCATCCGTCAGTGAAGCCATGACCAGCATCGTTGCAAAGAGTGAGTAAGGCATCAGCAGCAGCGATGCAGCCTGCATGGCGTCCAGGTCCGCTGCCCCGGCGAGCAGCAGCGGGACGATAAACCAGAACAGGATCACGGGGATCTGCGGCAGCAGCGCAATGCCGAAGAATGCACTGAAGTTCCGGCGCAGCAGTGTGAACGCACCGTCGAGCGTTTCGCCGAACCCGAGCGGTCGCATGGTCTCATGCATGGTCGATCTCCCGCAAGTGACGAAGTGGTCGCAGACGCTGTACACCGTGAACTGCCGCGACCGCATTGAGGCCGGCATGCGGTCGGCCGCGAGCGCCGCGGTTCCGGTCTGTCTCTGGTATCTGCGATGCGCGGACGTGGGCACGCCCGATGGAGCGTGCAGGATAGCACGAACGGGATGGGTTCGCCAGCATTTCGTGACGGAAGGGCGATGCGTTTACGACGGGTCGCAAGCCGCGCCGGCCCCCTGTCGTGGAGGCCGGCGCGGAGAGCTGCGGCATCTTCCCGGTATCAGCCCTGGCGTTCGAAAGCCGCCCGGAGCTGCCCCTCGAGCTGATCGAGACGATCGAGCAGCGGCTTCGTGTCGGGATCGAGCTCGGTCATCTTGTCGCGCAACTGCTTCTGGAACGCGGCGACGCGCGGCTCCACGTCGGGATGCTCGAGCGCCTGCGCCTGCGCTTCCATGATCTGCGGCTGGAGCTGCTGTGCCTCCTGAGTCAAGGCGGCGATGGTCTGCTGATCGTTCGTCGCCTGCGCAAACTGCGCCTCCTGCATGATCGCTTCGAACCGCTCGATCTTCGCGTCCATCGTCGAATCCAGCTGGATCATGACGGCGCGGACCGCCTCGGCCGCACGCTGCTGCTCCTGCTGAATCGCCTCATCCTGCAACGCCTGCTCCTGGACCGGCTGGAGCTTCTGCTGAATCTGCTGGACCTCCGCCAGCCACTCCTGCACTTCCTGTGGCGGCTCCGCCTGCTGCTGCGCATTCAGGGCAACCGGTGTGGCAGCCAGCGCCAGCACGATCGCAGCGCGTGTGCGTGAGAACATGGACTACTCCTGATCGGAATGAATTCTGAGTCGGGAGAACGTCATACCCGCTCCACGCCGTGAAGTTCGAAGAACCGCCGCACGGCCTGCTCATCGGCGCGGGAAAGCGCTTCGCGGAACGTGGCGAGCTCCCTTTCCAGGCCGGCGACTGCCTCGCACAGCGGTTCGGCGTTGTCGAGCGCAATTGGCGTCCAGATGTCCGCCGAACTGTCGGCCAGCCGTGTCATGTCACGTCCTCCCGGTCCGCACAGTCTCCTGGAAATACCCGCGCCGTTCAGCGCACGTGCGAGGGCGGTGGCTGTCGTCTGCGGCAGGTGACTGGTCCACGCGAGCTGGCGGTCATGCGCAACCGGATCGATGATCTCGGGCACGGCACCCACGCTCTCCCACATCCCGCGCAGCCGGCCGACGAGATCCACGGGCACGGCATCACCGGGGCACATGTAGATGGTGGCGTCACGAAACAGACCGGTCCGCGATGCCTGCCATCCGGACCGATGATCGCCAGCGAAGGGGTGAGCGCCGATGAAGCGGCCGGCGAGGCCGAGTCGCGCGGCCTGCCTTACGATCGTGTGCTTCGTGCTGCACACATCGGTAACGAGGGGCACATCCGCGAGACGGACGGCATTCCGAGCGATAAAATCGACCGCTGCGGTGACGGGCAGCGCGATGACGACGGCATCGAGACCGGCGACATCCGTGAGTGAATCGTCGAGAGCAGAGTGCACGACGCCGGTGTCCACTGCGGCGTGCAGTGCCGCTGGGTCGTGATCCCACGCCTGTACCCGAACACCACGCGCCGCCAGGTCACGGGCCAGTGAGCCGCCGATCAGACCGAGGCCGACAATGCCGACGGAGCGAATGCCCGGCTCCGCGGCCCGAATGCCGCTCATCACTCCTCCATCTGGGCGCGTCGCGCCAGGCCGATCAGGTGCCAGAAGATATAGCGCACATCATCATCCTCGAGGCCGCTGTCGCGGGCGAGTGCAGCGGCGCGCCGGACGACGGCCGCCTCTCGCGCTGGATCGAGCGTCGGCAGGTCGGCAGCCCTCTTCATCCGTCCGATCGAGCGCGCGATGCGCACGCGCTCGGCGATCAGACCGATCAGCTCGCGATCGATGCGTTCGACCTCGTTGCGGAGTGCGGAGAGGTCATCGACGGGCGCGTGCTCCTGGCTCATCATGCGGCCGCAACATCGGCCAGGGGCGGTGCCAGTACACGCCCGGCGGCGTCAGCGAACGGGCGCAGGCGGGTCATCAGTTCGGCGAACGCGGCAATAGACAGGGACTGATCGCCATCCGACAGCGCCTGCTCCGGACAGGGATGCACCTCGATGATGAGTCCGTCCGCGCCGGCGGCGATCGCGGCGAATGCGAGCGGCGCGACCATGTCCGCCCGACCGGCGGCGTGGCTGGGATCAACGATGACAGGCAGGTGCGTCTCCGCCTTCAGTACCGGGATCGCGGCGACGTCGAACGTGTTGCGCGTCGCCGTCTCGAACGTGCGGATGCCGCGCTCGCACAGGATCACGTCCCGATTACCCTGCGCCATGATGTACTCGGCGGCCATGAGCAGCTCGCGCACCGTCGCAGAGAGGCCGCGCTTCAGCAGGACGGGCCGCTGCACGCGCCCCACCTCCGAGAGCAGCGCGAAGTTCTGCATGTTGCGGGCACCGATCTGGAGCACGTCCGCATGCTCCGCGATGAGTTCGACGTGCCGCGTGTCCATCACTTCGGTGACGATCGGCAGGCCGGTCTCCGCGCGCACCTCGGCGAGCAGTCGCAGCCCGCTCTCGCCGAGGCCCTGAAATGCATAGGGGGACGTGCGCGGCTTGAATGCACCGCCGCGCAGCAGTCCGGCACCGGCGGCCCGCACGGCGTGCGCTGTCTCACGCAGCATGGCACCGCCCTCCACCGAACAGGGACCGGCAATGATGGCGAGTTCGCGACCGCCGACCAGCGTTTCCGCGCCGTCTCCCACGCGAACCGTGCTCGCGCGGCCGATGAACTCGCGCGCCGCCAGCTTGTACGGCTTCAGTATGGGCGTGACCGATTCCACACCCGGCAGGCTCAGTAGTGCGACCTCGTGGAGCAGTGATTCATCGCCGATGCAGCCGATGATGGTGCGCTGCTCGCCGCGCGACATGTGTGTGCGCATGCCGAGAACCTCGACGCGCTCGCGGATGTGGTCGAGCTCCGCATCCGTGACGCCCGGACGTGTGACGATGATCATGACGGGTCTCCTTGATCCGACCGACTGGCGGTCGGATGCCATACTCACAAAAAAAGGCCCGTGGAATTTCCACGGGCCGCTCGCATGCTGGTGAATCTGTCGCGCCTAAGTGCGCAAACGTCGCCAGCCACGGCCCGTGATACGGGTCGCGTAATAATAGTCGGCGGCGTACAGGCTCAGGCGCTCCATGACCACAGTCTAGAGATCGCGCGTCCATTCTGTCAAGTGAGGCACGCGGCGGCACGCCTGAGCGTTGCGAGGATGGTAGTGGGAGCCGGAGTGGAGTGTTCCTGGTTGTGGGAGTGGGAGTGGGAGTGGAATGGGAGCGATGCCCCATCCCCCACACCGTCCCGGCATGATTCCCGTCGCAGCCGGCGTCGCCCTCGGACTCGCGGCCGCTCTCGCGGGCACACGTCTCCTCGCGGCGCTGCTGTTCGGCGTCGACCCGCGCGATCCCATGGTCTTCGGCTCCGCAGCACTTTTCCTGATAGGCACAGCGCTGCTGGCAACCCTCCAGCCGGCCATGCGTGCGGCGCGCGTCAGTCCGGCGATCGCGATGCGCGACGACTGATACGCCGCCGGCCGCGGGGCGCCCTCTCCTGCCCCGCGGCCTCCGCCTCTGCGAAAATCCCCTCCGCATCGTAT
>JAGTUV010000153.1 GCA_018224305.1 Gemmatimonadota bacterium | reverse complement strand
GGATCCAGTATGGAGTTCATCGCTCGGGCGATGACGCGGCACGCTCACCCCCGCCATTCGCCGGTGCCGCAACGTTCGACGACGGCGGTGCCGCAACGTTCGACGACGCCGGTGCCGCAACGTTCGACGACGGCGCCGTTGGCGAACCGTCCGCACGCTTAGACGGCGGCCCGCTGCTGCCAGGGGTCTGGCTGTCAGCCCGCAACGCGTCCAGCAGCGCGTTCACATCGTCGGCATCGTTATACATGTTGGGCGACACGCGCAGTGCCGAACCGCGGAGGGATGCGAAGACGTTGCGTGTGCGGAGCGCCGTACCGAGGATGCCCTGGTCCATTCCGGGCGGCCAGCGCAGACCGTACAGGTGCGCGCCTCGCCATTGCGAGGCCTCCACGCGGAACCCGAGCGTCGCCGCCTCCTCGAGGACGCCTGCGCATAGACGGTCGCAGTACCGCTGGATGTTGTCCGCACCCCAATCCAGTACGAGCCGCATGGACTCAATCACCATGGGCAGCAGTATGAAGTTGCTGCGTTCGCCGACGTCGAAACGTGCCGCACCGGGTTGATACGTGTCGCGGTAGTCAATCAGGTGCTGGAAGTCCTCGCTGTGCTCGCGTCCGATCCACGTCTCCTCGAGCGGCACACCGTCGTCGAACCGCTCACCAAGCCAGGCGAAGCCAATGCCGTACGGACCCAGCAGCCACTTGTATCCCGCGCAGATCAGGGCGTCCGGCCGGATGCGCTCGAAGTCGAACGGCATGGCGCCGATGCTCTGGGTGCCATCGATGACCAGCGCGGCGCCGGCAGCGCGTGTTTTCTCCGCGATTCGCTCGAGGTCGAACCGCGTGCCGTCCGTCCAGTGCACGTGCGGCAGTGCGACCACTGCGCACCGTTCATCGATCGCGTCGAGAAGCGCCTCCGTCCACGACTCGCCGCGCGCGCTGTCCGAACGCGGCCCGACCACGCGCATCGCCGCGCCGGTCGCGGCTGCCAGCCGACGCCATGCGTACACGTTGCTCGGGAACTGCTCCGCCGCGATCACGATCGAGTCGCCAGCGGTGCAATGCACGTTGCGCGCGACCGTCGCAATGCCATATGACACAGATGGCACGATTGCGACGCGCTCCGGATCCCGGGCCCCGATGATCTGCGCGAACAATGCGCGTGCTTCATCACTGTCACGGAAAAAATCGGCGGGCTCGATCGCGGTGGGCGCCGCCTTGGCGCGTACACCGGCAACGCCGGCTTCCTGGGCACGTACGGGCAGCGGACCCATGTATGCGCAGTTGAGATAGTGCAGATCGGGTGGCAGCGCGAAGTCACTGCGCCGGCATTCGAGCAGAGGCGGCTTCGGCCCCGCGGCGTCAGCCATCGTCGTCCGTGGCCGCATTCACATGAGCTGTGCCGCCGTCGTCCCACGACACGGTCAGCTGCATCGGGCGGCAGCAAACTTCGCAATCCTCGACATACTCCTGCACCGCGCCCCCGCCCGGATCGACTGCAAGATCAACAGTCTCACCGCAGTACGGACAGACAACAGCTGCGGACAGGTCCGCTACGCCATCGCCGAGCGGAAATTCATCGTCCAGAATGCCCATATCCCTCCGCGCAGTCCTGACGCAGACGGTAGGACGCGCCTTCCGTTGCGAAGGGGATACCGCGCCTCGCATCGAGCGGCACGCCCGCGAGCGTCTGCTCGATGTGCTCCCCGCATCCCGCCCATGTCGGCCTGCCGCACCTGCTGCATTCGACTCGTCTGCACATCCCGGCACCTCGCTGTATTCTTCATTCGCTGGCGCAACGCCCGCCGCGTCTTCCGGTGATTGATCCGTCCATCGTCGATCCGTCCCTCAGTCAGCTGCTCCAACGGGCGACGACACCACCCCGGCGCCTTCACGCATTCACGAGCAGCTTGTCCTCGAAGGCGTAGTCCACCGGCCGTCGCGGCTCCGACAGGTACCATTCGAAAGTCGCCCGCAATGCTGCATCGAGCGGCGTTGGCGTGAAGCCGAGGATGCGCTCGACCTTGCCCACAACGGTCGTGAGGGGCGGCAGATCCAGATACTCGCCGTAGTAGAGATTGTTTCCGATCATCTGACCGCCCGCAGCAATGATAGCTTCGCGCGGCACGGACACGAATGCCGGCTCGATGCCGGCAGTGCGACCCAGTGCCTCCACGAACGTGCGCTGCGTGAGAGGCTCCTTGTGCGCGACATTGAACGCCTCACCCGCGGCAGCGGGCACCTCGATCGCACGCGCGCACACCTCGGCAACGTCCCGCGCGAACACCCACTGCATCGGCGTGCTGCCGTCGTCCGGCAGGATGATGGGGCGGCCGTCACGCAGACGGTCCCAGAAAAACTGCTCGCGATAGAACATCTGGCGAGGTCCGTGCACGAACGGAGGCCGGAACGTCGTGACCGGGAATCCCGTCGTTTCATGCATGCGGAACAGAGCGCGCTCGCTCGACGCCTTGTGCTGCACGTACGGGTTGGGGAAGTCGTCGGGCGCGAGCGGTGCGTCCTCGGCCAGGCCGACGCCGCCACCGTACGCAGCGACACTCGAGATGAACACGTAACGCTGAAGTGAATCCGTGCACGCGCGCGCCGCGCCCTCCACCTGCTCCGCCGTGGTGCCCTTCTCCCAATCGTACGCGAAGTCGAACACGGCCTCGAACGCGTTTGCCCCCAGCAGCCGCGACATGGCGTCAAGGTCACCGCGGTCCGCCTGGAGATTGCCGACCTCGGGGCCGAGGTCGTGGCTGTCCCGACGGTGGAGCACCCACACGTTGTGGCCGCGGTCCATGAGGCGGCGAACGGTTTCACGGCCCATGAACTGTGTACCGCCGATCACGAGAACACGCATGTCGCACCTGACGTGGAAGAGGAGACCCAGCGGAGGTTCGTCAGCGAAAGTAACGCGCCCCCCACGCACGCGCGAGGCACGCACGCGTGAGGAGCGCGAGGAGAAGGCGCGACGCCCACGGGCGATACGCGGCGCGCAATACGGTACTGCGCCTCCCGGCGTATCCCCGCGTATCCCCGCGTATCCCCCGCGCCCCCCGCCCCCCGGGACATGTTGCGGCGGGTAGCACCGCCAACGTATTGTTAGATGGGTGCGGCCGTAGTTTCCGGGAAACCTGCCCTTGGAATGCGCTGTTCCTGACCCTTCATCATCGGAGAACCCATGCGTACCGCCACTGCGTTTCTGTCCATCCTGCTCGTTGCTGCGTGTGCGACGGACGAGCCGGATCCGGTCATCGATGACGCGACCACAGCCGAAATGACCACCACTGAAACACTGACCGTAGCCGATTTCGCGGGAACCTGGGAGAACGTGGCAATGCTCGAGGGAGTGGACGAGCCCGTCCCGTCGACGATGACGGGCAGTGCCGCGGGGAATGACTGGACCATGTCACTCGAGGGTCGCGCGTCGATTCCGCTGAATGTCCGGGTCGAAGGTGACAGCCTGATCGGCGAATCGGAGGCCTACGAGAGCATCCTGCGACCCGGCGTTATGGTGACTGTCCGGACGGCGTCCGTTCTCCACGGTGACATGCTGATGGGCAGGCTCGTCTCTATCTACCAGACGGCTGACGGCGAGGAGCGCGTGAGCGGGACGATAGAGGGCACGCGGGTTCCGTAGCACTCGACTATCCGCAGCATGTGCAAAACCGGTACGGCTCACACGGGCCGTACCGGTTCGTTCATCTCCGACCCGGTGACTCAGCGGAACATCGCAGGACTGATCTCGAGCGCTACCTCGACGATGCGGTTCGCGGGTAAGCCCGCGCGGCGCGCATGCTCGCGGATGGCGTCCGCGTCGGGCGCATCGTATTCGCAGTAAATCTTGCCATCGATGTCGGACACGTAGCTGCGGATCCACACGACGCCGGGCATGCCATCCAGCACCTCCACCGACTTACGGCCGGCAGTGTCGAGCTGCTCGCGCGTCAGTGTGCCGACGTCGCGTTCGATGATGAATCGGGCCATGAAACCTCCGGACTTGCAGGGGTCGCGGCACGCAGGAGTTGCTCGCACGCGAGTTGGAGATCGGTATCGCCGAGATCGCCGGCTATCCGGCGGGCGGCGGCGTGATGCTCGAGCGCGGACCGCGTAGCGGCGAGCGCGTGGTTATCGAGCCCGTGCTGCGTTGCAGCGCGCGCGTGGTTCTCGAGCCGGGACTGCGCAGCGGCGAGCGCGATGTGGGCGCTCGCGATACGCAGGTGCATCCAGCCCTCGCCCGCGCGGTCGCCGACTTCCTGGCGCAACGCGCGCGACTCGGTGAACAGCCACAGTGCGCGGTCCGCCTCGCCACGCTCCATGGCAATGTCACCGAGCGTTGCATATGCGTGTCCCTCCAGCAGGCGGCTGCCAGCGCGCCGATGGACAGGTAGAGCTTCCTCGAGACACGCCTGGGCCTCATCGGCGCGGCTCATCGCCTTGAGCGTCACCGCGACACTGTTCAGCATGAGGCCAAGTCCCTCATCGTCGCCCAACTCACGATAGATCGCGCTGGCGGCCTCATACCGTTCGAGCGCCTCCCCATAATCTGCGCGCTCCCATGCCAGTATGCCAAGGTTGTTCAGCAGGCGACCCTTTGCTGCGCGCGCGCCCTCCCTGCCGGCATGCTCCAGGGCCTCCAGCTGCGCGCGCCGCACCTCGACGGCCGGCAGGCCGGCGCGGCGAGCGGCCAGTGCAATGCCAACCCGCGTTTCCAGCTGCACGGCATCACCATCCACCGATTGAAGGACGGCCACGCGCTGCCACGCAGCCAGAGCGTCGCGCGCGGCACCGCTGTTGTCGTGCAGATGCGCGATGGCACGCCACAGTCCAACCTCCGAGGCATGGTCCTCGAGCTGCGCGAACAGGCCGGCCGCTTCGGTCAGGTACGGCAGTGCCTCTGCTCCGCGTCCCAGGCCAATCAATACCTCGCCGAGGATACGGAGCGATTGCGACAGGCCCGGCGTATGGCGCGCGCGCCGGCCCATCTCCACCGCCTGCCGATAGAAATCGAGGCTGTCCTCCACCCTGCCCTGCTGGAGCGCGACGTGAGCGAGCGACGTGAAATGATACGACACCTGGATGGGCAGGCGTCCGCGTTCCGTGATCCGGCGGGCACGCTCGAGATACTCGACGGCGTTGTCGAGCTGACCGAGGCCGCGGTGCACATTGGCGAGGTTGTGGAGGATGTAGCATTCGCGGATCAGGCTCGCGCTGCTGCCGCTCTCGCTCACGCGATCGAACGTCGCCAGCGCCTCCTCGAGCACGGCCCGCGCGCGCTCCAGCTCGCCCATGCTCTTGAGGACGGCGCCGAGGTTCGAGAGGTCGCCCACGAGCGTGTGCTCGTCGTTGCGCTGCCGGTCGATGGCGAGTGTCTCCTCGATGTAGACGATCGCTTCCTGCGCGCGGTCCTCATGCCAGCGCAGCAGACCGAGACTGCGCAGAGAACTGCGCACCAGCTCGGAGTCCCCGATCTCGCGACGCAGGCGGAGCGACTCGAGCAGCGCACGTTCGGCGTCACGGAAGCGGCGCAGCAGAGTGAAGAGATCTCCCTGACGCAGGTACGCCTCCGCGAGCAGGCGCGGGTCGCCGCGGCCCTCGAGCAACGCAATGACACGATCGATCAGTTGCTGCTGTCGTGCTCGCAAGCCGAGGGTTTCGCTCAACCGCTCCTGCCGCAGCAGCACATCGACCAGCAGACTATGGTTGTCGTTCCCGGGCGACAGCCGGCCGATCCAGTCCTCACAGCGTTCGAGCTGCTCGAGTGCATCCGTGAACGCGCTCAGATCGGAGAGGCGGTCTGCGGCGCGCATGCCGTAGTGCACCGCCCTGCTCCAGTTACCCGCGCGGCTGAAGTGTTCGGCCAGGCGGTCGTAGTGCTCCTCCAGCCGATGCGCATACACGCGCTCGATCGCGTCGGCGACACGACCGTGTACCTCGATGCGCTGGCGTTCCAGCAGGCTGGCGTACGCGACTTCCTGGGTCAGCGAATGGTTGAAACGATACGCCGCATCGGGCACCACGCGGATCTGCTGCACCAGGCCCGCTGACTTCAGTGTCTGGAGCGCGTGCGGAAGCCGGCTGCCACCCTGCATCGCCTGCTCCAGAAGTCGTCGCTCGAACTCCGGACCGACCACGGACGCGAGCCGCGCGATCTCACGCGTATCGCGGTCGAGGCGATCGAGACGTGCACGGATGACGGCTTCGACCGTATCCGGAATGTGCAGGGCTCTCGCATCACCGGTGAGCAGGACTGCATTGCCGCTCACTCCGATCGCGCCCTCCTCCAGCAGCGTGCGGCCGACCTCCTCGATGAAGAACGGGTTGCCGCCCGTGCGCGTGTGAACGCGCTCCACGAGACCGTCCGGGAGTTCCGTCGCACCGAAGACCGTGCGCAGCATGTCAGCGCTGGCCTCGGTGCCGAGCGGTTCGAGCGACAGTACGCCCAGACGGCTCAACTCCCGGGACTCGGCCGCACTCGGGCGCGCCGTTACGATGACGAGCAGCGGATGTTCCGCGCTCACCTCGAGGATCTGCTTCAGTACCGCGCGCGATGCGTCATCCGCCCAGTGCCAGTCCTCGAGCACGAGCACCACCGGGCCGGCCTGCGTCATCAGCGTGACCAGGCCCGCCAGCGCCTCCTGCATCGCATGACGCAACGCTTCACCGTGCAGGTGCGGAGGCAGAACGTGGGAGGGATGCGTCAATGCGAGCAGGTGCAGATAGAGCGGCACCAGTTCGTCCAGTTCGCTGCCGATCGCGCTGATCGCACTCGCCACCGCTGCCGCGTCATCACCCGGGACACGTCGCTGTGCACTCACGGCCGCACGCAGGACATCGATGAACGGCAGATACGCGACGCCGCTGCCATAGGACTGGCACCGGCCTTCCATGAACGTGACACCTCGGCCCGCACCGGCGCGGAATTCGTGCAGCAACCGACTCTTGCCGACGCCCGCCTCGCCGAGAATGACGAGGGCATGGCCGCGGCCGGTGCGCGCGTCCGCGAGCGCATCGGTCAACCGGACCAGCTCCGCATCACGTCCGACATAGCGAGTGAGGCCGATACGCTGTGCCGCCTCGATGCGCGTGCGCAGCCCACTCAGGCGCAGCACGCGGTGCGGCGTGTCGAACGCGCCGCCGCCGAGCGCCAGCGGCTCGAGCGGCTCCGAGTCGAAGAACGGTCCGACCATGCGCTGGCACGCGGGCGTGATCCACAACTCGTCGGACGCGGCGTGCGCCTGGAGCCGTGCGGCGGTCTGTGTCGGGGCGCCGATCAGCCGGAGTCGCGTACCGTCGGCTGTCGGCTGAGCGAGCATCTGACCGGCAGCGACGCCGGTGTGCAGTGCGAGTGGTCGGGCGTGCGACGCGCCACGCACCTCGATGGCGCGCACGCGCTCGTGCAGTTCCAGCGCAGCGCGGATGGCCCGGAAGCAGTGGTCCTCGTGGCTGACGGGTACACCGAACAGCATCTCGATGCGGCCGTCTTCGAAGCTGTTGACGCTGCCACCGAAGCGTGCTGCCAGCTCGTCGGCAGCTCCGCGGATGCGCGCGAGCGCGGATTCGATCTCAGCGGGTGATGCGGACTCCATCAGCGTTGCATACCCGCCGAGCATGGACAGCACCACCGTCGCCTGACGACGCTCACCCTCGGGCGGCAACTCGATGTGCCCCGAAGCGCTCTCGCTTCCTGGCGCACCGGCATCGTCCGTGAACGCCGACTCGCGCAGCAGTGCAGAGAGCGCGTCCAGCATCTCCGCACCGGAGCGGTAGCGTTCCGCCGGTTCATGAGCGAGCGCGCGACGCAGCACGGCGTCGACTGCCGGTGGGACGTCGGAACGGTATACCGAGACCGGATCGATCTCGCGCTGTCCGTGCGTAGTGCGTCCGTCCGTGCCGGTGAACGGGCGTCGTCCCGCTAGCGACTCGTAGAGCACAATGCCGAGTGACCAGACATCGGAGCGTGCATCCACCGCATCGCCGCGCGTCTGTTCCGGGCTCATGTACGCAGCGGTGCCGGGCGTCAGGCCGGGCGCTGTGGCCGCGGCATTGGCGAGCTTCGCAATGCCGAAGTCGAGGATCTTCAGCACTCCATCGCGGGTGACGATGAGATTGCCCGGTTTGATATCGCGGTGCACGATGCCGCGTGCGTGCGCAGCGGCCAGTCCGCTCGCGGTCTGCACGGCCAGGTCGAGCGCTTCCGGCAATGGCAGCGGGCCGCGCGACAGGCGACGCTTCAGTGTTTCGCCATCGT